>JANYDO010000143.1 GCA_025363605.1 Candidatus Kapaibacterium sp. | reverse complement strand
GACGGCGATGCGCCAAGTTTCCGTGTACTGCCCGCACAGCCGATTGTAGATTTCCGCTCTGTGGATATGGATTTGGTGGCAGGTGGCTCTCAGCCAGCGTTTGTGCTCGTCATACGAGATGAATTTGGCAACGATGTTCCTTCGCCTGAAACGCTCACCGTGAATTACACCAACGCTACCAGCGCAACAGACGGCATACGCGCCAGCACAGGCACTATTTCGCTGCCGCTCCGTGCGGGACGTATCAATGTGTATGATGCGCCCGTAACGCGCCTTGAATGGCAAGGGGCGTACACGATGGATATTGCAGGGTATAGTTTGTATAAGGGCAATCGGCAGTTTGTGGTGCGGGCAGCGGGGACACTGGCGGTAGAATTACAAGGGCTGCCTGCTACTGCGGCACCAAGCAGTACGGTCTCTTTTACAGCAATCTTTCGAGACCGCTTTCAAAATTTAGTTGATGCTGACCGCAGCATTACGCTTGTGAAATCCGGCGCTCCACCTACTTCCGTACCCGTCTTGCAAACACGAACAGCAGAAGGCATTTCGACTGCGACCATACAAGGAGTCAGCACAGAAGGCTCATATACGCTTGTCGTGGCTGGGATGTCTGTCAGTCAAGTTCTCGGCAATAAGAATGTTTCTTTTTTGCAGGGGTGTGATTGTAATGTGCGGTTTGCTTTTTATGGTGATGCTGGACGTTCAGCTAATATTTACCCTGCTTCTCAGCCAACAGCCAAAAATATTTTAATAAATGTTGAAGCGAGTGGAAACTGTCCAGTATTTACAGAAGTTCGTTATACCTCACCAGAAACGACTGGTACTTTTGCTCTTCGTAATAGTAGTTTTCAAGGTTCACTCCAAATAGCAGGAGATTACAAATTTAGCATCATCCCTACGACTGCTGCGTGTTATACTTTTACAACCACTACCAATCTGAATATTTTAGCGCCGCCAGAAGGAGTTCCTGTAACGATACGCTCCATTGAAGCAGTAAAAGCAGAAACACAAAATCTCGCTCCTTTTGTTTCACTTAGTTCGCAATTACCACCATTCCGTGTTCTTTTTCGTGATATATTTGGAAACCCAACAAATGTTCGACGTAGTAATAGTAGTGGGACAGGGTTAACAATAGGAGAATTTGAACCTTTCGATTACAGTACACTTGTAGGTTATACGCCGCTCGGTTCTTCCTCCCTGATGCCTTTTACGATGAGTGAACAAAGCCGAGGTTTGTATCAATCTGCTCCGCTCACCATCAATACTCCGGGAACGTATCAGATACAGCTCTCTACAACAGGAATAGTACGTGTTCCAAACTTATTAGGCAATACCATCTTTGAAGTCGGTTCTAACCCGCCAAGCCTTCAAGCAACACCTTCGGCACTCGCGTTTGACAATGCGCCGCTCGGCTCTACGCCAACACAAACCTATACGCTTGCGTATAGCAGTCTTTCCACGCCAACGATAACCATTGCAGCACCTCCCGGGTTTGAAATATCAGCAGCAGGAGCAGGCGTACCAACGCAAACCTTCGCACAAACATTGACAGTGAACACGACAACAGCAAGCGGTTCCTTAACCGTTACATTGCGGTATCTCAATCTCACACAACGAGCAGCACAAAACGTCTCCGTGCGTAACAGCGCGGCAGGAGCGGCAGATGCACTTGTGAGTGTACAAGCCTCGACGCTGCAATGTCAGCAGCCGACGGTGAGAATACTAGCTGCATATACCAAAAAATCTCCGGAAGGACTGATGGGTAACAGTACTGACACACAGCTAACCATCAATTTTATTCAACAAAATATCGCAAATGCCAACCTTTCATTTGAAAATTCTGGAATTGATTTACGCTTTGAATTGGCAGGATTGTTTCCCGTCAACTCTAACTTTACCGAAATAGAATTACCCACAAATGATCTAACCACAAGTAGAAGATATTATGACTCACTGGATATGATACATCTTCTGAACCCAAGCGATGGAATCTTAGACGAATTACACGTTGAACGTAATAGAATCTCGGCAGATATTGTCGTCTTGTTTTATTTTAGAGATAATACCCCAAATACAGGCTCGGCAGCACCAGGACGTGATGCCTTTGATGGAATTGGAGTTTCCGAAAATGCTGCATTCTGCACGGTGAATACTAAATCTCTTGGGCGAGATCGCCAACCACATACATTCGCACATGAAATTGGACATTTATTTGGCGCACGGCATGACAATGATGGAACACTTTTACCTTTCGCTTTTGGGCATGGTTTTAGGCTCACTGGAACTCACCGAACAATTATGTCGGCGGATTTTGTAGGGACAAATCAAATCAATTATTGGTCTTCTCCAACACTGCTTGGCGGTCAACCTTTAGGTAATTCCTCATTCAACAATGACGCAGCCGTCATGCGTGAGCGTGGTCCAATTGTAGAAGGGTTTCGCCCGGCTGTGTTGTCGGTGGTGGTAGATGGACCGACAAGTTTACCATTCGGGGAACGTGGTACGTGGCAAGCAGTTTTGCCCGCGTCGTATTGCTCGCGGAGCGATGTCACTTATCAGTGGTTTTATGGAGTGTATGATCCTCAAGGCTCTCTTTCTTGGGTTCCTTTCGGTACAAACCGCCCAACGGCGACGCAGCGTATGGGACTGACTCGCGTGGAAATTGTTAGTAACGAACCGACCTTCGTTTATTTGCGTCTCATCGTGAATGCGGGAAGTGAACAAGCGGAAAGCTTTTTCTGGGCAGATTGCTCGGATTGCCAAGCACCTGTGCTTGCTGCTGCAAAACAGGAATCAAGCAGCAGCGTCAATTCTTGGGATTCGGAAACACCAACACCGAAGACACCTTTGAGCGAAGAATTTATGAATCTCAAGCAAGCCTGTTTTTCTCAGAATCCATATCCCAATCCTGCAAATACAACCATGACTATACGCTGGCACTTGCCCGCCGATGCAGAAACATCTTTGACTGTGTACGATATGCTTCGCCGTCCTGTTTTGAAGCCGTTTATCAACGCACAAAAGAGTGCTGGAATGCACGAAACGGTGTTGAACCTCCAGACTCTTCCTGCAGGAAATTACCTACTTATGCTCAAAGCGGGACAGCACCTCTGCACAAAACTTATCACTATTGTTCACTAACACAAAAAGCATCATGAACATACTTTTTTCCCTTCTTTTGCTCTTCTGCTTGACTCTTAATGCGCAGGCTCAACGTCTGCAATGGCAGCCTATAAACGGTCAGGAAATTACCTTCTTGCCGACAACGAACACTGTCAAAGCACTTCTTAGACAAAGTGAGAAAATATTTATTGCTCTCACTAATACAGGCGTAGTGCGTTCATTAGACGCAGGTATAACTTGGCAGCAAAGCAATCAAGGACTTCCAACAACAGATACCCGTACCGTTACAGTGCTGGGAAATCTACTAATTTGTGGAGTTGTAGGGTCTCAAACACAGCAAGAAGGATTATTTTCAAGTATAGATACAGGAAGAACATGGCAACGAATCTCCTCGCGCTCTTTTGGTACAACTTTATTTTTGCAAGGAATTGACAAATTTCTTATCGGTAATGGGGGTGGAGAAGCATTTATTTCCAATGACACAGGAAAAACATGGAACGTATTATTTTCAGATAAACTTGGTGTTAGCTCAGGTTTTTTCTTTGAAGATTTCAGTACCGTACACATATTTAGAAAAAAAGTTCTTTGAAAGTTGAAGACCATACGCACGTGGCGTAGATTTGTAGTGGAATCATCACAAACCATCTACAACCCAGCCACGAGCATATGACCAATACGCAATATAGAC
>JANYDO010000083.1 GCA_025363605.1 Candidatus Kapaibacterium sp. | reverse complement strand
GGCTGCTGTCGGCGATATTATCAATCGCTTACAGCCAAGACTGGAAGACGCGCTGGCACTGCTCTTCAAGGGTTCAGGCGTTATGCGCAATCGTAAACAACTCATTGATCCGCCGAAAAATATTGATGAAGCCCAACGATTGCTCCAAGAACTGCAAATTCATCAAGTCGAACTGCAAGCCCAGAATGAAGAGTTGAAAACCTCGCGAGCAGAGACTAAGGAGCAACTTCGACGTTACGGCGAACTCTACGAATTTGCTCCTATGGGCTATTTTACGGTGGTGCGCGATGGCAAATTGATTCAGAGTGCGAACCTTACGGCAGAGCGACTGATGGGATTGCCTCGTAGTGAGTTTCTCCATCAGCCTTTTGTACGATTCGTTGAGGAAGGGTCGCGCTCAGTAGTAGTTGATTTATTGGCAAAAGCGTTTGACGATGCTAGCAGTGATGAATCCAAGGGCTGCGAGGTGAAAATGGTCGGCAAGGGGCAAAAGTCTTTTTGGGCGTACATTAAGGCAACCGTGAGCGCGGACAGGCAGTTGTGCCGTATAGCAGTGCTGGATATTACCGAACGCAAGGAAGCCGAAGAAGCCTTACGGGAGAGCAACCAAAAAATGCACTTAATTTTTGAAATTATGTCAGAAGGCGTGGCTCTCAATGAGGTCGTGTATGATGAAGCGGGGGAGATGATAAACTATCGGATTCTGGAAGTGAATGCTGCGTATAAGACTATCGCCGACTATCGTGGTGAGGTGATTGTCGGGCAACTCGCCACCGACCTTTACGGTATATCTCTGCAAATGATTACTAATTTTTGGATGGAAGCTCAATACCGAAAAACGGCGTTAGTATTGGAATATTTTAGTCCTAATAGGCGGAGATGGTTTGAAACCACAATCTCGCCCATAGTGAATCACCGTTTCATCACTACAGTTTTTGACATCACTGAGCGCAAACGAGTAGCTGAAAAACTGCACCAAAGCGAAGAACATCAGCAAAGAATTTTGGAAGCAATGGGTGTGGGTGTGACCGTTACGCGCAATGGTCAACTGTTGTTTGTCAACGAGTCATTTTGTCGGCTGATTGGCTATACAGCAGAGGAGATGCGCTCTTTAGATTTTTATGATACTGTTCACCCCCATAGCCGCCAGCTTATCCGTGAGCGCGGGCTGGCTCGGATGCGTGGCGAAGATGTGCCCGATCGCTACGAAACACAATTCTGTCACAAAAACGGCACTATCCTCTGGATTGATATTTCCGCCTTTCTCATAGAATATGGAGACGTGACCGCTGTTCTTGCTACACTGGTAGATATTACGGACAGGAAACGAGCAGAAGAGGCACTGAGTATGAGCTACCGCGATGTGAAAAACTTTCGGTCAGCCCTGGAAGCCACTGCGCTTATTTCCATCACGGACACACAAGGAAAAATCGTTTATACCAATGAACAATTTGTTGCCCTTGCGCAGTATAGCACACAAGAGCTTATCGGGAACAATCATCGAATGATAAATTCCGGCTACCACGATACGGAATTTTTCAAAACAATGTGGCAAACAATTACTTCCGGTGAGCCTTGGCGCGGCGAAATACGAAATCGTGCCAAAGATGGTTCCTTTTACTGGGTGGATGCGATGATTAGCCCAATGTTCGACGAGCATGGAGAAGTGTATCAGTACATGGCTGTTCGGTACGACATCACAAGTCGCAAGCAATCGGAAGAAGCATTGCGCCTCAGCGAAGAACAATTCCGCTCCATCATAGACGTTTCGCCTGTTCCGTATGCACTCAACGACGAGCATGGGAATATCACCTACCTCAACCCTGCATTTATCCAAACGTTTGGCTATGACCTGAGTGACATTCCAACACTTGCCGAGTGGTGGCTTTGTGCGTATCCTGATGCTGACTACCGTGAGGGGGTTAAGCGCGTCTGGCGGGAGCGTTTAGAAAAAGCCGAACAACAGCACCAACCATTTGAAGCACTAGAATTAGAAATTCGCTGCAAAGACGGGGGGCAGCGCTCGGTATTGGTGAGTGCTGCTGCTATCGGAGAGACATTTCACGGGACACATCTTGTGATTCTCTACGACTTCACCGACCGCAAGCGGGCAGAAAGCCTCTTAGCGGCGAGCGAGGAGCGCTATCGCTCTTTTGTAGAATTGCAAGGCACCTATTTTCTCCGAACCGACCTTGAGGGAAAATATACATATGCAAGCCCGGCTCACATCCGGACGTTTGGTATGGGAAAAACATCGTTGATTGGACGCTCCGGCTTAGAACATATCATACCGGAAGACCACGAAAAAACGTTCTGGACTGTTGAACAATGCTTGCAGAATCCGGGTAATGCTGTATCTGTTGTCTTGAGAAAGCCCAGCACATCGGGCAAAATACTATGGACAGAGTGGGAGTTTATTACCATTCAGAATGCTGATGGAGTGGTAACCGAAATTCAATGTGTCGGGCACGACATTACCGAGCGCAAAATAGCAGAGCAAGACCTCCGCGAACTAAACCAAACGCTCGAACAGCGCGTAGAAAAGCGAACACGAGAACTGGTGCTGCTCAATAACGAAAAGAACGAGTTTTTGGGTATTGCCGCCCACGATCTCAAGAATCCGCTTTCCGGCATCCTGAGCAGCGCAGAGATTCTGAAACGGTATTATGGCGGAGGAGTAGAGACGAAGCGCTATGTCAGCATGATTGTCAGCGCTAGTGGGCAAATGCTGGATATTATCGAAAATCTGCTTGATGTGAATAAAATCGAAAGCGGACTTCTGAAGGTACATATCGTACCCATCAGTCTTGAGGTCGTTGCTGCTGTTGTGGAAGATTATCAGCAGCGTGCCACAAGCAAGGGCATTATCCTTCGTTACCTTCCCGCACTTGAGGGCAAAACCGTTCCAACCGTCTTAGCGGACGAGCAGGCGCTTTGGCAGGTAATGGATAATCTCGTTTCCAATGCCGTGAAGTATTCTCCGCATTGGAAAAGCGTCAGTGTGCGGGTTCTGAGCCGTACCGATGAAGAAGGTAAGCGCTTCGGGCGCGTGGAAATACAAGACGAGGGTCCGGGCATATCGGAAGCGGATATGCACAAGCTCTTCGATAAGTTCACACGGCTCTCAGCCCAGCCCACAGGCGGCGAAAATTCTACGGGCTTGGGTTTGTCCATTGTAAAAAAGCTCGTAGAATTGCAGCACGGGCGGGTCTGGTGCGAGTCAGAGCTTGGCAAAGGCGCAACCTTTATTGTGGAATTTCCTTGTGCATAAAGGATGAAAAAGCACCCATTAAACGAGCATCAAACGAGAACATATACCACCATTATCTAATCACCAACTAACACAAACTATGACCAGAGCACTGACGACCAGAGTACTGACCTTCTGTCTTTTTCTTCTTGCCATGACCGTTCAGGCGTTTGCCCAAGAAGCCAGCATTACCGCGCTAAAGGTGGGCAAACTTTTTGACAGCGAAAACGGTAAGTTCGTCGAAAATCAAGTCGTTTTGATTACGGGCAACGTCATTACGCAAGTCGGGAGTAACATTCCCATTCCCGCCAATGCAAAAGTGATTGATTTAAGCAAATTCACCGTGCTGCCGGGCTTGATTGATTGCCACACGCACATCACGGGGCAGCCGGAAAATTATTATGTGGATATTTTTCGTAAATCCTCCATTGACGTGGCGATTGAATCACATATTTACACCGAGCGCACACTTGAAGCGGGCTTCACGGCGTGCCGAAATCTTGGAGCAAACGATTATGTTGACGTAGCACTGCGCAATTCCATCAATGCCGGAAAGACCATCGGACCACGCCTGTACGTGTCGGGACCATATATCGGCTCGACGGGAAGTCATGGAGACATGAATGGTTTTGCACCGCAGGTGCATATTGAGCAGGAAACAGGCGTTGCAGACGGTGTGGACGGCGTTCGTAAGAAAGTTCGCCAAAACATCAAGTACGGCGCGGATGTGATTAAGTTTGGCGCAACGGCGGGCGTTCTCTCCGAAGAAGAGTCGGTCGGCGCTCCGCAATACTCGCAAGAAGAAATGAATGCGATTGTTGCAGAAGCCACGCTCTGGGGCAAAAAAGTGGCTGCACACGCGCACGGAACAGAAGGTATCAACATGGCAATTAAAGCCGGCGTTGCATCCATTGAGCACGGCAGTTTTTTGAACGAGGAAAGCATTCGCCTGATGAAAGAGAAGGGAACGTATTTGGTAGCAGATATTTACAACGACGATTTTATCTTGGCGGAGTTTGCCAAACTTGGTTTCCCGGAAAAAATCCTTGAAAAAGAGCGTTTGGTCGGTAAAACGCAGCGCGAAAATTTCCAAAAAGCCGTCAAAGCAGGCGTGAAAGTTGCCTACGGCACGGACGCAGGGGTTTATCCGCATGGTAACAACGCGAAACAATTTTTCTACATGGTCAAATACGGTCTCACACCCGCACAAGCGCTCCAATCAGCAACCATCAATGCGGCAGACTTGATTGGCGTGAAAGAAAAACTGGGTTCCGTTACCAAAGGTAAATTTGCTGACATTATTGCAATAAGTGGCAATGTAGAACAAGATGTGACAGTACTGGAAAAAAAAGTTGTGTTTGTGATGAAAGACGGTAAGGTCTATTTTGACAAGACGGGCAAGTAATACCACATTGAGTTGAAGGCTGTGCAGTGAAATCCCCCAATACCAGTAAACAAGGGAGCATGCTCCCTTGTTATGTACAATTCTCAACGTAAAATGGTATAAGCAGCAGAAGCGGTAGCATGGTGCGCACAATCAGTAAAATCCGTATATTCGCCCTGCAAAATCCCTTTCTTTTTATCATTTTTTTGTTTCTCTCTATGAATTGTTCTCGTTTTGCTTTAGCAATTGTTGTCGGTGCTTGGATGTGTGCTTCGTCGGTACTTGCGCCTATGGTCGTCTTTGCTGCTCCTCCGCCATCTGTTGTGAAATCCCGTCTGGCGGAATCCCGCACCGTTGAATCCCATGTCAGCTCTGATGGCTACAAATACACGACCGTTAAAAATGACCCGCTCAATGCCCGCATTTATACGCTTTCCAACGGCTTAACGGTTTATCTTTCGGTGAATAAGGCAGAACCGCGAGTGAACACGTCTATTGCCGTCAGAGCCGGTAGCAAGAGCGATCCAGCCGATGCGACGGGGCTGGCGCACTATCTCGAACATATGCTTTTCAAAGGCACGGATAAATTTGGCACAACCGATTTTGCCAAAGAAAGCGTTGAGATTCAAAAAATCGAAGACCTCTACGAAGTCTATCGCAAAACTACCGACACCGCCGAGCGCAAGCGGCTCTACAAGCTCATTGATTCTACATCGGGCGTTGCTGCAAAACTCGCCATTGCGAACGAATACGACAAAATGCTCGGCGCTATTGGCGCAAAAGGCACAAACGCTTACACGTGGTTCGAGCAGACAGTCTATGTAAACGATATTCCCTCCAATCAGCTCGATAAGTGGCTTACCATCGAAGGTGACCGCTTCCGCAAACTCGTCTTGCGGATTTTTCACACCGAATTGGAAGCCGTCTATGAAGAGAAAAATATTGGTATGGACAACGACCAACGCACGGTATGGGAGCTTATCGCCGAAGCACTTTTTCCGAATCACAACTACGGCAAGCAAACAACTATCGGAACGGTGGATCACCTCAAAAACCCTTCGATGAAGCTCATCCGTGAGTATTTCGATAAATACTACGTGCCGAACAACATGGCGATTTGCTTGTCGGGCGATTTCGATCCTGACCAAGTGATTAAATCCATTGACCAGAAATTTGGATGGATGCAGCCTAAACCTGTTGCTCCGTACACATTCACACCGGAGCCGGAAGCCGCTTCACCGCTTGTGCGCGAATACGTCGGTCCCGATGCTGAATCGGTAACGATTGGTTTTCGTTTACCGGGCGTGAACACTCCACAAGGCAAGTATATTCAGATGATGAATCGCTTGCTGTTCAACCGCGTGGCGGGCTTGATTGATTTGAATTTGAATCAGCAGCAAAAAGTCTTGTTTGCCGCCAGCAGCTCATGGGATTTGAAAGATTATTCCGTGCAAATGCTCACCGGTCGCCCGCGGCAAGGGCAGTCGCTTGATGAAGTGGCAAACTTGCTTATGGAGCAAATCGAACTGGTGAAGCAAGGCAAGTTCGACGAAAGCCAACTAAGCGCCGTGGTGAACAATATGAACGCGGAGATGATTCGGGAATACGAGCAGAACGACGGGCGCGTCAATGAGTTTGTAAGCGCCTTCATCACTGGTGCAGACTGGTCGAAATCTGTTGCGCTGCTGGACGAAATGCGCGGCATTACTAAAAAAGACCTTATCGAATTTGCGAAAACATTCTACGGCAAAAACTACGTGACGGTCTTCAAACGCACGGGCGAACGCAAAGCGGTGGCAAAAGTGACCAAACCACCCATTACGCCAGTCGAGACCAACCGCGATGCGCAATCGCCGTTTGTGCGCGAGTTGCTGGCAACTCCGGCAGCCCAGATGCAGCCTCGCTTTGTGGATTACGAAAAAGACATCCAAAGCACAAAACTCAAAAGTGGTGTGCCCGTGCTTTCGCTCAAAAACGACGAGAACGAGCTATTCCGCCTCTTCTACTTGCTTGATATGGGCAAACAGCACGATAAAAAAATGGCTCTGGCGGTGGAGTATCTTCAGTTCCTCGGCACGGACAAACTTTCAGCGGAAGACGTGAAGAAAAAACTTTTCGCACTGGGCTGCAAATTCAACGTCTTTGTCGCACAAGACCAAGTGTACGTCGTGCTGGAAGGCTTGAATAAAAACTTCTCCGACGGCGTAGCGCTCTTTGAAGATTTGCTCAAAAACGCAAAGCCCGATGCCGCAGCGCTTGAATCGCTGGCGAGTCGCCAAATGAAGGGTAAAGCAGATGCCAAGAAAAACAAACGCATTATTTTGAGTCAAGCAATGGCTAATTACGGCACCTACGGTGCGATGAACCCCTACCGTGACCAACTTTCCGACGCGGAACTAAAGGCGCTTAAACCCGATGAACTGGTCGCAAAAATCAAGGAATTAACGAGCTTCCAGCACCGTGTTTTGTATTATGGTCCTTTGTCGCAAAAAGAGCTTGTTGCCTCGCTGGACAAACTTCACAAAACACCTGCGGCAAAAGACCTGAAGCCTGTTCCGACGAATCAGCCATACACATTCCAAGACACCAAAGAGAATACGGTGATTTTTGTGGATTACGACATGGTGCAGGCAGAAATCCTGATGCTCTCGAAGTCCGTGCCGTACAATGCCGCACTTGCGCCGCAAGTGAACCTTTTCAACGAGTATTTCGGCGGAAATATGTCATCGTTGGTATTCCAAACGATTCGGGAGTCGAAGGCGCTGGCGTATAGCGTGTTCAGCACCTACCGCCAACCGCAACGCTTGGAAGACCCATTTTACGTGTATAGCTACGTCGGCACACAGGCGGACAAGTTCAACGAGGCCGTAACGGGAATGTTCGATTTGCTGAATAATATGCCGAAGGCAGATAAAAACTTCGTTCAAGCAAAAGCGAGTATCAAAAACAATCTCGAAACCGAGCGTATCACCCGTGCTAACGTGCTTTTTAGCTACGAAAGTGCGAAAAAACTGGGCTTGAAGGAAGATATTCGCAAGACCGTTTATGAGCAATCGCAAAAAATGGGCTACGACGACATGGCGAAATTCTACGGCGAATATATCAAGGACAAGCCTTATACGATGCTTGTTCTTGGTTCCAAAAAACGCCTCAAGCCGGAGGACTTAGCCAAATATGGCAAAGTCAAAGAACTCACGCTTGAAGAAGTCTTTGGGTATTGATTGGTGCTGTGATTGATTTCTAATGATGAATAAATAATTGTAACAAACTCGTAGCACAGGCTCATTACAGCAGGTGCTTATCGCCAACCGTTGAGATAGAGCAGTGCTACGAGTTTTTTTATACGAACAAAACATTTCCGAACTGTTAATTTCAATGCTTCGCAAACTTTCCATAGTTCCTCTTCTTCTCGCGTACGTCGTCATGACGTGCCGTGTGGCAGTGCCGATATTGAACTATGCGATAAATCACGATTTCTACGCAGAGCGCTGCGAAAATAAAGCCAAACCGGAATTAGACTGCGATGGCTGCTGCCAAGTGAAAAAAGAAGTCGCTGAAGCCACGCACGATAACGACCAGTCGTCCCAAACGCAGACCACACCAAATTCGCAACGTGCAAATACGAACCCGAGCAGCGAGCTTTTTCATCTTCTTGCCTCTACTCCTGAATTTTCTTCCCCCGAAACAGGAACCGCTTCGTTCCTTGCTTTTCTGAATACTTCACTCCTTTTTGGCGTTGGACAAGTGCCGTCCCAGCCGCCACGTGCTTAACCTTAACCTTAACCTTCTCTTTTGGGCATTCCCATAAGGACAAGATGTGGCACATCCGGTGAATCCGGGTGTGGTACTAAGGCTTGTTTTGCCGGGTCAATAACCACATCTAATCCTTCCATCGGAATCGCACCTAAAAGCGGCTGTTCACCTGTTACAATGGCATTGACAACGGTTGTACGGTTGTTCCAGCGCACATCTACGGCGCTTGTTACGGGAATCTCTTCCCGCGTACCGTTTGCCATGTATGCCATACGAAATTCCTCAATCGTTAAGCCAAGTTCAAGGCAAACTGATTGTGGAATAACGAGTGTGAGCGCACCAGAGTCCACCAAGGCTCTGATTTGGACACTTCTTACCTCATCTTCTCTAATGAAGCCTCGCTTGAATGCACCTTTGTCTTCATTATTGGTAAGAACAATATCCGTATATGTTAAGCCCATTTTTTATACTCAAATGTTAGCAATAAGGTTAGCAATTATTTTTTGATTTAAGATACAAAATTACCATGAAAAATACATATTCTACTTTTCTCGTAGCCGCATCAATCCTTGCTTTTGGGGTGATTTCGGCTTCTGCACAACCTATACTGCGCGGCAGCATCTACGATGCGGAATCCAAGCAAGCGCTTATCGGCGCGACGGTCTTTGTTCCCGGCACTGCCTTACGTGCTTCCACGAATAAGAGCGGCACGTTCCGGCTTCAGCTTACCACTGCGCCTGATAGCGTTGCGATTTCGTACATTGGCTTCAAAACAAGCATTGTCAAGGGTGATGCTCTGAAAGCTGCACTGAATGATGGCTTGCGACTTGCCCTCACACCGTCGGAAGCTAGTTTGCAAAATGTCGTTGTTTCCGCTAGCCGTGAGGCGCAGCTTCGTACCGATGCGCCAGTCGCAATAAGCGTTGTGTCCGCCAAAATGCTCGACGAAACCAAACCCAAGCAGCTGTTTGAAATCATGAACAAAGTTCCGGGCGTGATGATGGTGAATCTGGGCAACGAACAACATATGATGGCAATTCGCCAACCCTTCACGACCAATTCCTATTTTCTCTACATGGAAGACGGTATTCCCATGCGGGCTGCGGGTGTGTTCAACCACAATGCGCTTATTGAGATGAATATGCTGGCGGTTTCGTCGGTAGAGGTGGTGAAGGGACCCGCTTCGTCGTTGTATGGTTCGGAAGCGGTCGGCGGGGCAGTGAATTTTATCACGATGCGCCCAACAGCAGTACCGAGTTTGAAAGTAGGATACCAAGGTGATAATTTCAACTATCACCGCGCTCAGATAAACGGCGGCGGTATGCTTACGGAAAACCTCGGCATTTCCGGTGGCGGATATTATGCTCTTCAAAAAAATTCATGGATGACAGGTACGGATTTCTCTAAGATTTCGCTCAACCTTCGCGCCGATTATTCGTTTTCGGGTTCGACAAAACTCATTCTTTCCGGCGCATGGAACGACTACACATCCCAAATGGGCGGCAGTGCGGACAGTGCAGGCTTCTACAATCGCTCGTATCAAAGCCTTGCCGACTTTGCGTACCGAAAAGTGAAGGCAGGGCGCATCAGGGCAACGCTGGAGCAGAAATGGGACGATAATAACGAGTCTTTTCTAACGGCGTTTTATCGCACCAACAGCGTTGGGCAGCTTCCAAGCTATGCTTTTAAGCGTGTGAACAATAATCCTACGCTGGCGCATGGGCAAATCAATAGTAATGATTTTACCAGTTATGGTGTTATTGCACAACATAACAAAAAATTTGACTTTCTACATTCAAAGATTATTGCCGGGATAAGCCTTGATTACACGCCCAATTCACTCTGGGCATATTACATTCGCCTCGACCGCAATCCGCAAACCGGCATTTACACAGGCTTCACCGAGCGACCGGATTCGCTTTTGACGAGCTATAACGCGTATTTGCTTAATTCCGCCATCTATGCTCAGTACGAATTTGTTCCCGTTGCCAGCGCAGAGCATCTCAAACTCACTCTTGGTGCTCGGTACGACCGTTTGGATTTTCGTTTTGTCAATAATCTTCCGCCGTCAGCATGGACAGGCGCTCCCAGCGAACAACGTGCTTTCAACGCTTTTACGCCGAAAGTCGGTGCGGTGTATGATATGGGGCATGGGAGCGGAGCATATCTCAATTATTCGCAAGGCTTTTGCCCACCAACCATTTCACAACTCTATTCCGGTGTGAAAGTGCCGAATCTTCAACCTGCGTACTTCAATAACTATGAAATCGGTGGCTGGACAAGCCTTCTGGATGAGACGCTCTATCTGGACATTGCGCTCTATCAAATGGATGGTTTCAACGAGCTTGTGAGCTATCTTCTGCCCGACAATTCCACCGAAACCCGTAATAGCGGACAAACACTGCACAGAGGCATAGAATTTGGGTTGACCTACAAACCAAGTGACGAATGGTTCTTTCGCTTTGGCGGCACAAATGCGCTTCATCAATTTGTAAAATATCAAACGAGCGAAGCCGTGCGATTCGACGGCAACCGCATGGTGGGTGCGCCGGACGTTACACTCAACACAGAATTGACCTACCGACCCTCATGGTTACAAGGCTTACGAGTTTCTGCCGAGTGGCAATACATCAGCCCGTTTTACACCGACAATGCCAATAAATATCTCTACAACGACGTAACGCTCTTTGGGCTTCGCGGTGTGAGCTTTATGAACATTCGTGCGGGCTATCGCGTTCAGAATTTCGAGATTTTTCTAAACGCTATGAACATCAGCAATGAACTCTACGCTACGAATGTCACGCGGGGCAATTTCGGTGCGACCTACACGCCGTCAGCGCCGCGTCTGTTTTCGTTTGGTGTGCAGTACAATTTTGCAGGAAAGGAGTAATCGCTATGCAATCCAACGATATAATTTCTCAAACAAACGATAGAGCTTCAACCTTGCTGCGAAGCGATGTAGCCGAAATTGCACATAGTTCGCAATCAATGCCGTCACTTGCAAGCCGTATTAAATTTGTCTTGAAGCGCAATACCTTCAATCTTCACCGATGGGTGAGTATTGTTGCGCTTGTCCCAGTGCTGATGTGGTCGCTCTCCGGCACGTCGCACCCCTTTATGGCACATTGGTTCAAGCCGCCAATAGCGAAAGAATTTTTACCGCCGAAACCGATTGACCAAAGTGCTGTTCAGATGCCGCTTTCGGAAGCTCTTCGCACAAATGGCATTGCGGAAATACAGCAATTTCACCTTGCAGCGCTGAATGGAAAAACATACTACCAAGTGCAGACTTCGCCGACAGCAGAAAATATCTACCTCGACACCCGCACCGGCACTCGTCTGGCAGATGGCGATAGGGAATATGCTATTTCGCTGGCAAAACAATACTTCGGCAATCCTGCTGCGAATGTAACGGAAACCCGCTTCATGACGCAGTTCACAGATGAATACCGCTATGTGAATCGTCTTCTGCCGGTGTGGAAAATTTCGTTTCAAGAGGGCGGTTATGATATTTATGTGGAGACGGCTTCAGGGCGCATGGGAACGTATAACACACCGCTCCGCCGCGCCTTTGCAATCGTGTTTCTGTATTGCCACAACTGGGGTTTTCTGAATGCCGTTGAGTCATTGCGATTGGGTACAATAGTCGTAGCGTTGGGGGTAATTATTCTCACGGCACTTTCGGGTATTGTCTTGTATGCTTTTCTGTGGAATAAACGCAAACAGCGCACAATGACAGGCTTGCGCAAGTATCATCGTTCTATAGCCATTGCGATTTCTCTCTCAACGCTCACGTTTGCGTCGAGCGGAATGTACCACGCTCTCCACAAAGAGCGTTTGCGAGATGAAGTGGAGCAACCAAGTGTACAAGCGATGTTCAAAGCTGAAGAGTTGAATTTTGGTGTTCGGGAAGCAGGATTTGTTGCGCCGCCGATGTATGACGTATCGGCTGTGCGAATAAGCGGTGAAGCGCACTACCGCTTTGCTCACAGCGTCAGTGTGAATGCGGCGGATGAGTGCTGCGCTCCGATGCAAAACACAGAAGCCGACAAAAACGGCAAAAAGCCACAAACCATCAAGGCAGCAACATACTTCAACGCAAACACGGGCAAAGCGCTTCCTGCGGGGGATAGCAAATACGCCCGCATAGTGGCTGCCGAACTAACGGGCATTTCAACGGGTATTATTATGCAGGAACGGCTTCAAACGGAGTTTCAAGGTGAATATGGTTTCATCAATAAGCGCTTGCCCGTGCAGCGTCTTGACCTCGCCACGCCGGAAAAACGCACACTCTACGTGGAAACGGCAACGGGAACTCTCGCTGCGGATGTGCAGAGTGGCGACCGCTTAGAAGGGTTTACGTTTGCGTACATTCACAAACTGGAATTTCTGAAGCCGCTTGGTAAAGATGTACGCGATGGTGTGACAGTAGGATTAGGTTTTGTAAATAGTTTGGTTGCAGTGTTGGGCTTGGTGCTGTTTGTACGCCTTCCGCGCAAGAAATAATGTTCTGCAACATTGATGATGGTAAAAGCCCTTCCTTGCTTGCATTGAAGGGCTTTTTCAATGAAGCACAATTTCCGCAAGAATCGGGTTTTATCCTCGCCGTGCATTTGATATTTTTGCATCATAAATCACGCATCTTTTCGATAAAATCCGACGATGAGGACTGTAATGACAATCAACGAAGACTTCAACTATGCGCGGATTGCAGACGCTATCACGTATATCCAGCAGCATTTCAAAGACCAACCCACGCTGGACGAAGTAGCAGAAAACGTCCATATTAGCCCTTACCACTTTCAGAGACTTTTCACCGAATGGGCGGGCGTGAGTCCGAAAAAATTCCTGCAATATATCAGCGTAGAACACGCAAAGGGGCTTCTCAAAGACAAAAACGCCACGCTATTCGATGCTGCGCACGAAACGGGGCTTTCCGGCACGGGACGACTGCACGATTTATTCGTCAATATCGAAGGCATGACTCCGGGCGAGTACAAAAATGGCGGAGAAGCTCTCGCCATCAATTATAGCTTTGCCGAAAGCCCTTTCGGGACTATTCTTGTGGCATCTACGCCAAAGGGCATTTGCCAGATGGCTTTTGCGGATGATGAAAGTGAGGCATTGCAAGCATTACAGAACATATTCCCCAATGCACACTACAAGCAAGTCGTTGACTTCATCCAGCAAAACGCGCTCTATATCTTCACCCACGACTGGAGCAAACTTGACCGCATCAAACTTCACCTGAAAGGAACTGCCTTTCAGCTCAAAGTCTGGGAAACCCTTCTCAAAATTCCGATGGGACAACTCTCCACCTACGGAACGATTGCCGAACGTATTCAGCAGCCCACTGCCGCCAGAGCCGTAGGAACAGCTATCGGCAGCAATCCTGTTGCGTTTTTAATTCCATGCCATCGCGTGATACAGGCAAACGGAACACTTGGCGGGTATATGTGGGGTACGACGCGCAAAACGGCAATGATTGGCTGGGAAGCGGCGCAAATTGGTGGCTAATGCTGTGAAATTGTCGTTTATTGACATCGCAAGAGAAATTAAGCGCAACATAATGTGTTTCTTCGTATCGTACTACATTATTACCATTTGTCTGCTTGATGGGATGTTTGTAGCTTTGTAGGTCATTTTATTGCTCTTCACTTTGTAAGCTATCAATGGATACAGCAATCCACTCCATCTCGAAAATCATTATCAACGGTCTGTGGGATAAATACGACCTTGAATGGAATCTGAATCCCGATGTAAACATCCTTTCCGGTGTGAACGGAAGTGGAAAATCTACCGTTTTGCAGTGTGTGTATAGTTTATTGCAAGGATTTATGAATGATACAAAACCGTCAAGACGTATCAATAGTATCATGAGATTGCGTATTGTTTTTAATGAAGAAAAAGTTTGGATAGAACGGATTTTGGTGAATAAAAATGTTGAGGAAATTCAGGGGTTTCTTGCTAAGAATAATCTGCTAGAAGCAGAATATAGACAAAGTAAAAGATTTGCTTTGCTTGCTTTGGACAATATAAGCGAAGGGTTCAAAGATGATAAAATAGCTGGCATTTCTGTAGATTTAATTCATGTACTGGATAATGACTTTAACACTACAGAAACCATTCAAAAGCTGCAAGAAGAAGGCGTTCACACAGACTTAGATTTACAAATAGCTTTATTGCAAAAAGAGTATCTGGATTTTCAAGTCAATTTATCGAAAGAAGTTGAGTCCATTTTAACGCAAAATAGCGCTAATGCAGCTACTGAAGCCCGTGCGGTCAGAAAAACTTTGAATCGTTTTCTGGAGATTCTTGATACCTTATTTGCGGTTACTGATAAGAAAGTATATCGTGCAAGCAATGAAATTGCTTTTCACAACGGCGAAAAGGTCTTATCCGCATACCAGCTTTCATCGGGCGAAAAGCATTTACTCGTGATTCTTTTAACCGTCTTGTTGCAAAATCAACAGCCCGCAATTCTTCTGCTGGATGAGCCGGAATTATCCCTACATTTTGACTGGGAGCGGCAGTGTATAGGATTTTTACGGGAACTCAATCCTCATGCTCAGTTGATTATCGCTACGCATTCACCCGCAATTATTATGGACGGCTGGCTTGATAAAGTTACCGATATGCACGATATACTGAAGCCCAAAGCCCATGATATTATCGTCAAAGCGGAGTAAGTGAATGCCACCCGGAAATCTCGTTCAGAATCTCACCTCAAATTATTTGTACGCTGCTAATGCCAAACGCAGTACATCACTGCCACCTGACGTACAAGTGTACGTCGAAGGGCATGAAGATATTGGATTTTGGCGTATGGTATTGCAGCAGTATGAGCAAGCGGAAAATGTACGCTTTCGCATTACACAGCCTTCCAACACAGGTAAAATCTCAGTTCTTGACCTTCGAGACCAAGCGGGAAAATATCTTCTTCTTTGTGTCGATAGCGATTTTGATTACCTCATGGATGGCAAAACTCCTGCTTCCCGCGATATTCTGACACATTCTTATATTTTTCATACCTACGCTTACTCCATCGAAAATTATCAATGTTATGCCGAAAGTCTGCATCAAGTCTGCGTTCAAGCAACATTGAATGATGATGTACAATTTGATTTTGTCGCTGTGTTGGAAGAATACTCAGCGATAGTCTATGACCTCGTGTTGTGGGTAATCTATCTTCAAAGCTGCGACAAGCCTCATCATTTCTCGCTTGACAGTTGTAATAACATTATTGGCTTTCAAACAATTCCCGATGTTGAGCAGCAATGTAGGCAAGCATTGGAAGGCGTGAGGAAACGTGTGGCGACAGAGTTGCAGAGGCTTCGTGCGGAATTTTCGCATGAAATCAGTGAAGTGCAGAATTTTCAGGAAAAAGTACAAGCACAAGGGTTTTCACCAACAACGGCATATTTGTTTATGCAGGGGCATACCTTGAAAACCAATGTTGTGCTGATTATATTGAGAGCGGTGTGTCATAAGCTTGAATCTCAGAAATTTGCATTATTGCAGGAAGGTGTTTCCACCGAAGAGGGAGAGCGCAGAAGAAAGGAATATAAGAATCAAAAGAAAAAAGTAGAAGATGCTCTCACACTGAATACTGAGTTTCGCCAATGTTTTCTGTACCAGTCCATTCAAAACGATATAGAACAGTATATCAAGGAATTTACGACAGTGTAATTGAGTGACTAAAACACTCGGCGAGGATAGAATAATTTGAGCACGATTACATTTTATATTTTTCATTTCCCCATGAACCACACCACCCTTGACCCCGCAACACCCGAAGAATGGCGCGAATTCAGCGCTCTAGCACACACTATGTTGGACGATATGCTTACTCATCTTGCCTCGCTTGCTGACAAACCCGCTTGGCAGCCCGTACCACCGCACGTTCAAACAGCGCTCAAGGAGCCGCTTCCACACGAGGGCGAGGGCGCAGAGGCAGTGTACAAACAGTTCAAGGAAAACGTGCTACCATATCCGAACGGTAATCTTCATCCGCGCTTTTGGGGTTGGGTGCAAGGCACGGGTACACCGCTTGGCATGATGGCAGATATGCTTGCATCCGGCATGAATCCTCATTTGGCGGGATTCAATCAAGCACCGACACTTGTGGAGCATCAAGTGGTGGAATGGCTGGCGGAACTTATGGGAATGCCCACGAGAACAAGCGGCTTGATGGCAAGTAGCGGCACGGTAGCCAATATCATCGGTCTCACGGTGGCTCGCAACGCAAAAGCCGGATGGAATGTGCGTGAAGAAGGCTTGCAAAAGTTTTCTGAGCCTCATGCGCCGCTCGTGATGTACTGTTCTGCCGAAACGCACTCATGGGTGCAGCGCGGAGTGGAGATATTGGGACTGGGAAATAAGGCGCTACGCCGTATTTCGGTTGATGCGGCGTACCGAATGAACATTAACGAACTGCGCGCGACAATACGTGAAGACCGCGCAAACGGCTTCCAACCTATCTGCGTGATTGGTACTGCGGGAACGGTGAACACAGGCGCAACGGACGACCTCACGGCACTAGCCGACCTTTGCGCCGAAGAAGGCTTGTGGTTTCACGTTGATGGCGCGTTTGGGGCGATTGCCGCAATTTCTGATGTACTCAAGCCCATTGTCAAGGGCATGGAGCGAGCGGATTCGATTGGCTTCGATTTGCACAAGTGGCTGTATTTGCCCTTTGAGTGCGCGTGTGTGCTTGTGCGGGATGCAGAATTACACGAGAAAACCTTTAACTTGAATCCCAGTTATATTGCGCCGATGGAGCGGGGCGTTATTGCGGGTGGATTGCCGTTTGCAGGTAAAGGATTCGACCTCACACGCAGTTTCAAAGCGCTTAAAGCGTGGATGAGCTTAAAAGCACATGGCGTGAATACCTTCGCACGGCTTATTGAACAGAATGTAGAGCAGGCGAAACACCTCGAACGCCTTATTAAAGCTCACTCCGACCTCGAACTCTGCGCTCCTGTGCCGATGAATATTGTTTGCTTTCGCTATCATCCCGCAAAGAGCGCATCACATCACAGTCTTGAGCAACTCAACGCACTGAATCAGGAAATCCTTCTCCGTCTCCAAGAATCGGGGCGGGCTGTGGTCTCAAGTACGGTCTTGCAAGGGCGATACGTCCTCAGAGCGGCAATAGTGAATCAGCGCAGCACGATGGCAGACTTCGATGAATTGGTACGGGCTGTGGTGGAGATTGGCAGTATTGTTGCCGCGTAGTATATACGTTTCTCACCGTTCTTGCAAAAACCTCGCGATATAATCGTTGATTTCTTTGCGCTGTGCGGTATTTGCGCTGTTGCCCATATTGTTGTGCATGGTGTTTGGCAGTTTGACTATCGTTATACTATACTTCTTTTGCTCGTCGTCTGTCGGCAGTACACCTTCATCGGCAGGCTGGTCGCTTGAGCGAATGGAGTAAACACGGGGCTTACGAGTGCGTGGCAGCGCCATACGGCGATTATCCAGCGTGATGATTTTATCCACCAAGAGCGGGAATTTCTCAGCAAAAAGGGCGGTCATATCGCCGCCGTTGGAATGCCCCATGAGAACACAATGCTCAAAGTCGAGCGTGGGTTGGGACTTCTTTAACGCGTTCAGCACAAACAAAATGTTCACCACGCCGCGCTCCCAGAAGGGTCGCCTGACGACTTGCGGAACGCCCGTAAGCGGGATAAGGTCGTCAGTTGGTAGTTCGTGCTGAATACTTGCCACGAAATACCCCTCTGATGCCAGTTTTTCGGTGATGTATGAGTACGTGAGATTATCTCCGCCTTTGTTTGCGCCGTAGCCATGCGAGAAAATTACTATTTTTTGCCTCACAGACTGTTGTTTGTTATCCGTTTTTTGATGATAAAAAGCAACAGGAATAGGACGGTTTCGCGTACTATCAAAAAGCGTTATGCTATCCAATTTCACAGTAGAATTGCCGGCAGATGTTTGGCTTTGAGTTAATGCCGGAGCGAGAAAATATGCGGTCAAGAGTACGCAGAAGAAGGCATACAAGCGAATAGTTTGGTTCATGGGGCGGGGAACATGGTGGCAAAGTATGGCTTACAATGGTTGCTATTGTGCAAATTACCACAGCCTATTTCTAAAACCAAATCTGCTCCATATCCCACAATAGCACACGTTCTTTAAGCAACATTCGCACTTGCTTGTTCTGCTGAATACTCGCTCTGCACAGAATCCGTTAGAAATGTCAGTATGCGTTCCGCAACTTCAGGCGAGCGCAAAACAGCCAAGTGTCCAAGGTTTTCTGTCTGCACAAATTCAGCATTGGGGGCTTCTGCAACGACCGTAGTTGTGTAGTCAAAGGAGCAAACGCTATCCCCTTTGTCGTGAATAAACAACAGCGGTACGTCAATGGTGCGCACCAAATGGCGCATATCAAACTCGCGTACTTTCGTGCAATATGTTGCCTCAAAATGTGCTGTGAGCATTGACATCACTCGCTTGGAGAACTGTGTCATAGTTTGAAAAACAAATAAGAAATCGGCAAGGCGCGACGGGGGAGCAATAAACACAGCCTTTGTTGCGGCTTGACGATTGTAGCGAGCAAGCGCGTACGATGTGGCAAGGCAGCCTATGGAGTGCGCGACAATTCCGTGGAGTTGAGTGTGGTCGCCGTAGGCGTTCACAACATGATTCACTGCCCAAGCGTATTCTACGCCATTTGTCCATTTTCCAGATGAGCGATCAGTGCCCGCACCATGAGCCGGCGCATTGAAAGCGATGACACGAAATCCTTGCTTTACAAGCGGCTCCACAAGCGGGGTCATGCGCCCCGCGTGAAGTTCCCAGCCGTGTACGAGCAGGACGGTCTTGTCGCCTGTTTCATTCCACGTGTATCCCACAAGCGTCTTGCTTGTACCGAGCAAACTCTTGTACGGCAGTTCCCAACGCTTCGCCGAAGCCAGTATTTGCAATTCTTTTGGTTTTGGAGACGTTCCGCGCGGAGTGCAGAACACTCGAAATGCCCAGCGCCCGGTTGCTTTTTGGGCGATGAAGCCGCTGAGATTCAGCCCTTGACGCATAAACCATAAAGCGCTTTGTGCTGTAATTTGTTGTGCAAAGCGTTGCACCGAGAACGTTGTTGCTGTTGCCATTATCGTGTTGTTTTGGTAATGATAAAATCATATTGATTTTCCGACCGATTGGTCTGTTAAGGAGCAAAAAAATAACGTATCGTATTTACAGTGCCAATTGCGTTTGAATATACTCCGTCAGATGATGGATGGAATAGTCAATGTACATCGGATTGCGATAGAGCGAAGAGAGCATCACACCACCCTCCATCGTAGCAATGAACACGGTTGCAATATAATCACTATTTATGGATGGTTTGATTTGGCGGCGTTTTATGCCTTCGTTCACCACATAGATAATCAGACTGCGGAGTTCGTCCATCACTTTACAGACATGTTCGCGGAATTCCGGGTTTCCATAATCGCTTTCGACTGCGGCATTGAGTACAGCACAACCACCACGAAAGGGCGGGTTCTCCACGTGCATACGAAATGTGGTAATAAGTGCGACGAGTTTTGCAACGGCATTGCTTTCGCTTCTTATTGCATCGGTCATGCGCTGCCCGACAATGCCGGAAGCGTGTTCAAAAGCTGCAAGCGAGAGTTCCTCTTTACTGGAAAAATGATTGTAGATACCACCTTTCTGAAGACCCGTAGCCGCCATAATATCCGCAATAGAGCTAGCTGCATAGCCCTTGGTATTAAAGACATCCACCGCTTTGAGGATAATATCTTCTCGTGTTTGTTCGCCTTTAGTCACTGATGCGCTTTCAATAAAATTAGGATTTACGAAAAAGCGAAAGAAATGAACAAGGGAGCATGCTCCCTTGTTACAGAATACTAGGAATAACAAGGGGTTGCAACCCCTTATTCCCAAAGCTGAGGTGGTTTTTCGTAAGCCCTAAAAATCATATTTTCCGACCGATTGGTTTCAAATATAAAGATTATGATGCTCTTGTCAAATAAAAAAATTTGAAATCACGGGGGCAATACTCCACAAAGGGCAATGCAAGTGAGCAAGAATCGGGTTTTTCTGCCTTCCGATAGTCCGTAATTTTGCGCAATAATTCGCTACATATCGCACAACAAAACACCATTTTTATGAAAACATTCATCCTGATACACGGCTCATGGCACAGCGCTTGGAACTGGCATAAAGTTCTTCCTTTGCTCAAACGGCAGGGACACGAAGCCATTGCGTTGGACTTGCCCGGCATGGGAAGAGACAAAACGCCCATCCATGAAGTAACGATGCGGTCAACCATAGAAAAAATCTGCGCTGTTATTGATAGTATCGAAGGAAGCGTTATTTTGGTGGGGCATAGCAAAAATGGCATCATGGTTTCACAAGTAGCAGAATATCGCCCCGATAAAATCGAAAAAGCCGTCTATCTGGCTGCATATCTTATTCCCAACGGCAAAATGCAGCGCGAGTATTCAGCGCAAGACACGGGTGGCATACTGAAACCCTACGTCACAATACATGAAACGCTGCGGTCAACAACCCTACAGCCCGAAATTTACAAAGAGGGTTTGTATCACGACTGCGATGATGATATTACAGAGTTGGCAAATCTTCTTCTCAGCCATGAACCGATTGAATCCGGCATGACCCCGCTTCGTCTCACTGATGAGAACTTCGGGCGCGTCCGACGTGTGTACATTGAATGTACGGAGGATAGGGCAGTTACGCCGTTTATTCAGCAAAAAATGTACACTGAAACACCTTGTGAACGAGTGTATCGGCTGCAAACAAGTCATTCGCCGTTTTTCAGCCGACCGCAGGAACTGACCGATATTCTTTGCGAAATTGCAGTAGAGAAGGTCTGAAAGATTCATTCTCGTAGCAATTCTTATACAATGACAACACTCCACTTAACCCATTCGCTCAAAGGCATCATAAAGAACGCCGTACCGTAACCCCTTAGTACTGGCAAGACAGGAAGCGGCTCCGAAAAAGAGCAGGGTCTCTTCAAGGATAAGTGAACCGGCAGGGAGTATATCAGCCCGTTGAGGGTGAATAGCGGGGTTTTCGAGGAGTTTGGAGAGGCTTGTAGTGAGAAGATAATCCGTGATGGCAGAAACCGTCTCTACCGTCATTACGTGATTATGAACACGATGAGAGTCAAATTCAGAAAGCTGTAAATCAATAGCAGCGAGAGTTGTAAACGTCCCGCCTACGCCAGTAATAATTCCCGAAACAAAATCACCTCTACGCATTGCTTCTGCCTGTGGAAGCAATGCGAGCTGTTTGCGAATTTCTTGCCGAGCAGAATCTACCGCATGAAGTGAGGGTGGCAGGGAGCGAAAGTATCGTTCGTGCAAGCGGACAGCACCTATTTGCAAACTCATACGGTGTAACAGTGTTTTATTTTCACCTGTACAATATTCAGTACTTCCGCCGCCAATATCAGCAACTGTTTGTAAATCTACTGTTTCATTTGCTCCAGTAAACGAAAACTTCGCTTCTTCGTCTCCTGAGATACAGCGAATCTCGCAACCGAGTATTGCGCCTAGTCTTTCGCACACGGAGTGCCCGTTCTTCGCGTCGCGTACAGCACTCGTGGCAACAGCTTTAACTAACTCCACACCTTCTTTAGAGCACAATGCTTTATATTGACTGGCTATGCTGGCTGCTCTGGCAAAGGCTTCGTCTGAAATATGACCTGTCTGGTCAACTCCTTCGCCAAGCCGTGCAATAGAATGAATATCGCAGATAATGGAGATGTCCGTTTTCTTGAAAGTATTACGTTCTGCCTGAGCGACAGGGACTTGCTCGCCAATAACCATGAGCATGGTATTTGTCCCGATATCAATTGAAGAAATTCGCATAATGCGTCTTGAACAGTGATTACTTTGTTGATTACAGTGATTCAGTTGTATTTAATCAGTTTATTTACAAAACAGTGAATTTAATTGCAATCCATTCGCCTTCACTGTTTGTTGTTGCGTGTGAAAATCCATTTTTTTTTGCACATGTGATTATAGTTTCACTGTCATATTTGAGCAAGCCCGACACGATAAGTATTCCTTTTGCATCCTTGAGTGCTTGAAAGAACTTGTCCATATTATTCAAAAGTAAGTTTTTATGTAAGTTTGCTGTGATTCCATTGCATGAAGGGAAGTGCATTGTGTTGATGTCGTTTTGTTCAATTACGATTGATGTGCTTTCGCCAGAATGTACTGAAATGCCATTACGTTCAACGTTTTCTTGTGTGTTCAGTACTGACCATTCGTCATTATCGAACGCATACACGCGCGAAGCACCGCACCGCAGGGCTAATATCGCCAGAACGCCAGTACCGGTGCCTGCATCCACCCAGAAATCCCCTTGAGTAACGCTGCTTTCGAGAAGATTTGCTACCATGCGTGTCGTTTCATGGTGTCCGGTTCCAAAGGACATCTGAGGATTAATAACGATTTTCAGTGGTGCTGAAACAGTGTCTTCCTTCCATGAAGGTGTTATGATAATGCGTTCATTGACGCGCACCGGCTCAATACTTTCTTCCCATTCCTTATTCCAGTTTTCCTCTTTGATGATGAGTGATTCAATAAATTTGACTGGAACATTAAATTGAGTAAAGAGGCTTTGCAAGTGTTCTTCCTCACGAGCTTGGAAGTCAGCGTTGCCATCGTGGAGCAGGCAGATAGTGATCTCGTCGTTTGCTTCGGCGATGCCTAGATGCTGTACATGGGCTAACGCGGTGTAGGCATTTTCAAAGTGTTCTTCCGGTAAGGCGTAGCGCAGGGAAAGGTAGAGTTTGGTCATGGCGGAAAGAATTTGTAGTTTTGTTTCTGGTTACTCTGTGGCGTATATCATGCCATTCTAGCACAATCTACAATTTTCATACGATTCTTTCCAAATGCTCGCTCTACTTCCTGTTGATTTTGTCCAACGCTGTGTCTCAATTCGTGTCGTTGTTTCAGATGTGGACGGTACGCTCACCGATGGAGGAATGTATTACAATGCCGAAAAAGAAGTAATGAAGCGCTTTTCGGCGCATGATGGTATGGGTGTGACGCTCTTGCAGCGTTCTGGCATAGAAGTTGTACTAATGACAAGCGACAAAACAGGCATTAGCGAAGCGCGAGCGCAAAAGTTAGGTATTAGGCGCGTACTTGAAGGCGTAAAGGATAAGTCGTTGGCAATAAACGATCTGTCCGAGCAGTTAAACATCCCGCTTAATGAAATTGCCTATATCGGTGATGATGTGAACGATGAAGCACCCTTAAAGCGTTGTGGAATCAGTGTATGCCCAAGCGATGCCGCTCTCGAAGCCCAAAAGTGGGCGCAGTATGTTTGCAAGCATAGCGGAGGCAACGGCGCATTTCGAGAACTAGCCGAAATCATTCTTTTGGCACAAAACAAGCCAATTACTTTATGCGAGGCAGTTTAGTGTTTCATGTTGTATTTGTAAAATATTCACTGTTTCATTTATTTTTATTCCCAGATGATTATGTCTAATTCCAATGAAAGTTCGTACTCCAAAGGTCTCGCTGCCGGTATCATTATTGGTGGTGCAGTTGGTGCTGTTCTGGCGTTATTATTTGCTCCTAAAAGCGGTAAAGAACTCCGCCAAGACCTTGCAGAACGCTCCGGCGAAGTATATGATAAGGCAAGTGATTTTGCCGTTGAGCAGTCCCGCAAAATGGGCGAGTATGTTAACGAGGGTAAAGTTCGGGCTGATGAACTTGTGCGAACAGCTCGTCAGCAAGCAGGCTCGCTCCTCAGCGAAGCAGAGCATTTGATGAACGACGCTCGTTCCCGTGTCGGTTCGGCACAATCCGGCATTAAAGATAATGTCGGACGTATACAAGATGCTGCTCGCGCTGGTGCAGATGCTTTTCAGGGCGAAATGTCGCGCATGAAAAACAGCGACGCAATGTAAGCGTTTCGCTCAGGGCATTTCGTTCTGAGTGTTTGATTTCGTGCGGCTTTTTGCCGTAAAGAATTACTAGAACGTATCCACGAATCTTGTATAATTTCACGAATCTTCTTTTGTATTGGTGAGTATTTATGCAGATTCGTGGATAATTTTTTTTGTTTTGTCTCAAAAGTGAATCGTTATGGAATTGTGGGTTCAGGTAGCAACTGTTATTGCGTTGCTTTCATTTGCAGCGCTTTGTTTATATGGCGTTGTCATGCTTAGAGATGTGCGCCGAAGTCTCGCGCTCGTGCAGGGCATTGTTAAATCGCTAGAGCAGCTCCCGATGGAAATGAAGGAGGTGCGTATGCGTCTTTTGGGAACGCTCAAAAATCTTGAGGAAACCTCGAAGAATACGGCGCTCATAACGCAAAAAATTCACAATGATTTGGACTCCGCAGATGGAATTTTTGCGGAAATCGAAGCCTTGACGCGCCAAATTCGCCGAGCACGCGAGTATATGCAAACAGGTATTATTCAGCCACTTGGCAATATTGCTATGACGATAAGTGCGCTCAGTAAGGGGTCGGAAGCCTTTGTCGAAACTCTCAGAAAGCCACGTAAAGAGCGATAGCCACCCGGATGTGCGAAGAGTTTACAGCAACTGCATAGCTGTTTTATATGAAACACTTCCCATCAATGACTTAAATGTGCGATTTGAGAGTACAATAAACATTAATAGAATCAATCTTATGTAAAGCAACGGGTTTAATTGACTAAATTAAGTAATTGAATTACCTGTACTTGCTTCGATTGCTTCACCCGCTCCCGCGCTCGTGGCAATATTTTTAAGAAGCTCTTCAAACTTGAAACGTTGCAACACGCGGTCTATCCGAAATAGCTTCGTTTTCTGAATGACTGCGGGTTCGATGCCTAATGATGACGCAATAATATGGACTTGGGGTGCAGCTTCTTTAATGGCGCGTACCAATTCGTAGGCATCGAACTCTTTTGCGTCAAGGTCAATGAATATGTACCTCTGTGTTAGCTGGGAATCAGACGCAATTTCAGGCGAAAGCGCGGAGAGAATTTCGTCTTGTGTTGCCAAAAGCCGCAATACGTTCACGGTCTGCCCTGCAAAAAGCCGTTCTGCCTTGCTGCGAAGCCGTGCGTCGTCGGTAGCCAGAAGTATAGTCTGCTGCTGAGAAGGAATCATTATTACCCGTTTTTACCCTTCTTCTTCGTTCATTGTTTCCAAAATAGCAGCACTAATCTCTTGCAATGCCGCTACTTCCCAGTCGTCATTGCTTTTGGAATAAGCAAAAATAAGATTACGAATCATACGGAGCAGAATCGCAATATTAGGCACCCGATCCAGCATGGAAGGCTCGTAGGTGAATCCTGCGCCTTGAATGAATCGTTTGCAATCCTCGCGGGAAAGAAAAGCACCTTTATTGAAGGTATCAATGAAAATATCCAGTTCGGGGTTGTACACGATAAAATGAGCCGGCATTCCAACGCCGTACAAGCCTACACCTACTCTCTCTGCGACCAGTAAATACAGCGTACAGAGTGAAATCGGAATACCGCGTTTGCTTTTGAACAGCGCATGGGCGTAGGAATTATCGGGATGGTGATACGCCTCGTCTTCCGCGCCCGCAAACTGAGCTTCCTCGAAAAATGCCTGATTGACGCTCAGAAGAAGCCCCAATTCGTTGTGCTGTTGAGCTTTCATAAAAAGCGCGTGGACTCTCAGCGCGATTGCATCAAGCGCTTTGCCAATCATAGCGGAATCAGTTTCGGGATAGCCAAAGCGCGAAAGCAGCATCATGGCGGCTTCGAGGTCAATATCGTTTTTGTCTGCACTCGTGCCTTTTATCATATCCACCAATTCAAACAGAGCGTCCTGCCGGAAACTCTGCGCGACCATTCGGAGCGACTGCCGGACGTGTTCGTTCGTTTCCATTCGCTCAATTGTCCGAAGGCACGGCGCGATAGCTCCGCCGTAGCTTTTGAGCTTTTGCCGCACAGCAAGGCAGACGGTTTCGTCGGTATCGTCCAGCAACGAATAAAGAGCGCGAAACTCTTTTTCCGCAACCACGCTTGGCAAATGCTCTTGTATAATAGATTGCAAGCGGCTTTCGGTCAAGCGACTATCGTGCGGAGTATGTTCAGACGGCTGCATGATGGTCATCCAATTTGTAAATACGGGTCAGTTCACTCTTTACACGGTCAAAGGCTTCTTCGGGGGTATCGGCAAAGTGAAACAGCATCAGGTCTTCTTCGCTAATCATCCCGGTTTCGACGAGATACTCGAAGTTGAACAGATTACGCCAGAACTCTCGCCCGTAGAGCACTATCGGTATTTCCTTTGTGATTTTTTGCGTTTGGACGAGCGTAAGAAGTTCAAAAAGCTCGTCCATCGTTCCAAAACCGCCCGGAAACACGATAAGCGCCTTGGCGAGATTCATAAACCAGAACTTGCGGATGAAAAAGTAATGAAATTCAAAGTTCAGTTCGGGAGAAATATATGGATTCGGGTACTGCTCAAATGGCAAACTAATGTTTAGTCCGATAGATTCCCCGCCTGCATTGTGCGCTCCGCGATTTGCCGCTTCCATAATGCCCGGTCCGCCGCCGGAACAAATCAGCAAGCGTTTTTGCTGTGGCAGCGTTAGCGACCATTCCGTGATTTTATGCGCCAAGTCAACGGCATGATTGTAATAGCCCGTAAAATGGCGCTGTCTGTGCAAACGGTCAAGTTGAGCCTGTAAAGCCTTGGCGTTCTCCGGCTTGGCGGTTTGCAATTCTTGCTTTAATTGGTTTTCGGCGGCTTGAAATTCTTCTTCCGAGCGAATTCGTGCAGAGCCGAAGAAAGCTACCGTTCCAAGCATTTGCACATGGCGTAGAGTGTGCTCCGGATAGGTGTATTCCGCTAAAATGCGAATGCTGCGAGCATCTTTACTGTTCAGGAAATCAAGATTCTTATAGGCTTTGGGGGCGCGTTGAAGCACTGGGGGCTTTTTTTTCATGCGGTTAGAAAAAGTAAACAGTGGAAAAATAACTCAATGAAATATCGGGGTACGGAATTATTGCCCCGACGACGCTAATTTTTGGCATAAACGCGAGAGTTCACGAAACTCTTCCGGCGTAAGGGTTTCCCCCATTGACCCCATCATTGCGTAAAAATGCGGGTCAACATCTTTGAGCGCCTGTATGCCTTTGTCGGTAATGGTGGTAATCGAGAGTCTGCGGTCTTCGGCAGGACGCTCACGCTCGGCATAACCCGCTTTGATGAGTCCATCAATAGAGCGTGTGACATCGACACTTTTTTCAATGAGATGCTTGAGTATTTCCGACCGCGAAATTCCCTGCGGATACTCACGTTTCAAAATACGCAAGATATTATACTGAACGCCGGTAATATCAAGCGGCGCAACAGCTTTGTCCACCTGTGTTCGGAGAAATTCCGAGGCGATAGCGACGTTGATAATGGCATCAAGCGCAGGATGGCTGTGTTGATGCGGGGGTATCTGTTGGTTCATAGTAGTAAAAGAATACAAAAAACGTTGAAGCCTAATAGCGAGATTTGAAGGCAATGGTGAGCAAATGTCGCTGCAAACGAGCGACAGACGAACTCGCATAGCAAAGATACAGGTTTTTCGCTTTGTTCACAATATCAAGCGTTCACCAAACACAGAATTACACAAATTTTCATTGCAAAAGTCCCGTTTTCGCCTAATATTGTGCTGATGCGTTGCACGCTGTTCCCTATTTCAAACACGAATACCCTTCATTATGCCTCTCAAGCTACGCCATATTGTTTGTTGCGGCTCTCGTCTTCTTCGGGGGCAAAGCCCGCGTCGGCGCTTTGTTTGTGGGATTATAGTGTTCGTAGGTTTGTTTGTCTGGCATCAGGAGCAGCTACCGGCTCAGGCGATGAAACGTGCTATTGACAGCCTGAATATCTCATATAATCAAGCAGTGAGCGCCCGGAACGACACATTAGCAATCATGGTTCTGAACGCGATTACCAAAACGTTATGGGGGACCTATCCTGATTCCGCAATGACCTTTGCGCAGAAAATGCTCACCGAGTCTGAGCGTGTTCAATTTCAACGAGGAATTGGGCTTGCCTACAACAATATCGGCTACATTTATCGCAAAAAAAGTCAGTTTGATGAGTGTCTCGAATACAGCTTCAAAGCGCTCACTATCTTTGAGGCTTTGGGCGATAAATCGAATGCTGCGTGGTGCTATCACAACATTGCCAATGTACACTATGCGCGCGGACGCTTCGATCTTGCACTTGATAATCATTTCAAGGCTTTACGTCTGCGGGAAGCTATTAGCGAAAAGCCTTCTATTGCTTGGTCACTTAGTAACATCAGCGACATCTACCGCGATCAAGGCTATAAGGCGCAAGCAATGGAATACACGCAGAAAGCTATTGCGATGTTTCAGCAAATTAACGATGCTCACGGTGCGGCTGTGGCAATGAACGGTATAGGAGTAATGCTGCAAGAAGATGAGAAATATGACGAGGCACTTGAGTATTTTATGAAAGCTCTCGCTCTGGATGAAGCCAGTGAACACGGTATCGGAATGATATGGTCAACGCGGTATATCGGCGAATTGTC
>JANYDO010000250.1 GCA_025363605.1 Candidatus Kapaibacterium sp. | reverse complement strand
GGCGGGTAAGGAGAACGGGGGTCGCTTGCAATCGTCAGCGGTCCCGAAAATGTTTTGTCGCCTTTGGTAATGCGTACCGTGTATTTGCCTTCGGGTGCTGTCAAGCCCTGTCCCAAGCCGTTCAGACCGTTTTCTGTCTCGAAGCTCTCTGCTTTTGCAGCTTTCGGCGGACGAGTGGACATTCCCCACTGCACACGGTTCAAACCCTTGCGCTTGCCACCTTGGAGCGTGGTCAAAACTTCGTTTTTATCGTTCAAAATATCCACCGTGAGGCTACCCGAACTGAGGCGGTCTTTGAGGAAGTAGGTGATAACAGCGTTACTGCTGAGGTTATCGCCCGTAAATTCATCGCTGCCGGGGAAATCTTGGAAGCCAATGCCGAAGGATTGAACGGTCGGGCGAGCAGGCAAAACTGCCAGTTCGCTGTTCAAAATATCATTGGTCAAAGCGCGAATCGGCGTAATGTCGTCAATGATGATAACGCCGCGTCCGTGTGTTGCCAGCATTACGTCGTGCTCGCGCGGGTGAATGGCAATATCACGAATACCCACATTCGGGATGTTTGCTGTCATCTGCGCCCAATTCTGACCGCCATCAAGCGAAATGAGCAAGCCCATTTCCGTTCCCAAAAAGAGCAGATTTTTGCTAACCAAGTCCTCGCGGATGCAAAGCGCATAGCTCTTGAATTCGCTGCTTGTGAAGGCGGTCCACGTCTTGCCAAAGTCAGTTGTTTTGTAGGCGTAGGTTTTCATGTCGCCCATCGTGTGTCCGTCGAAGGTAACGTAAGCAGTGCCTTTATCAAAATGGCTCGGCTCAACGGTCGAAACCCACGTATTTTTCGGAAGTCCCGACACATTTGCGATAACGTTTGTCCATGTTTTACCACCATTTTGGGTTACTTGCAAATTTCCATCGTCCGTGCCTGCCCAAACTACTTTTTCATCCATCGGCGATTCGGCAACGGCGTAAATGGTCGTGTGGTTCTCGGCGGACGATTTATCCATCGTTACGCCACCGGACTCTTCTTGCTTCTGCTTCATCGGGTCGTTTGTCGTCAGGTCGGGCGAAATTTTTTCCCACGTTTCGCCTTTATCGTAAGAGCGGAAAAGGAATTGCGAAGCGGCATAGAGCGTTTTTGGATTCTTGGGGCTTTGTACAATCGGCGTGTTCCAGTTCCAACGATATTTCGGTTCGCCTGCTTTTTCCAACGGCTTTATCACTTTGATTTCGCCTGTGGGCAGGTGGTGGCGAATCATATTGCCGCCTTGCGACTCGAAATAAATATAGTTTTTGTCCAGACGGTCGCGGACGACATAGAAGCCGTCGCCGAAGCCGACACTGCGCCATACCGAGTTCGTAAGCGCTCCGGCAGCACGCGAAGGAGCCATCCATGAGCCGTTGTCTTGCAAGCCGCCCATCACATTGTACGGTGTTTCCATGTCGTAGCTGACGTGGTAGAACTGCGAAACAGGCAAATTGCGGAAGAACTGCCATTTTCTGCCGCGGTCAAGCGAACGATATACGCCGCCGTCAGTGCCGAGAAGCAAGTGCATTGGGTTTTTCGGGTCAATCCACAGCGCGTGGTGGTCGGAGTGGGTGTCGTTGCCGATCGTTTCAAAGGTTTTGCCGCCGTCGTTGCTGACGTTGAGCTGGAAGTTTGGCTTATAGACGCGGTTTTCGTCCGATGGGTCAACCGTTAAGACTGCAAAGTAGAAGGGGCGCAGCGTGAGCGATACTTTGTCTGCCATAAGTTTCCACGTTTCGCCTTTGTTTTCTGAACGATAAATACCCGTTTTCTTCGATTCCACCATCGCATAGACGACGTTGTTATTGGAAGGCGCAACAGCAATGCACGTCCGGCCAATCATACCTGCCGGAAGTCCGTTTTCCGTACCAAGTTTTTTCCACGTCTTGCCGCCATCCACCGATTTGAAAAAGCCGCTGCCGTCGCCGCCGGAGGAAAATTCCCAGCCTTTGCGACGAAATGTCCACATGGACGCATAAACAATGTTCGGGTTCGAGGGGTCAAGCACAACGTCAGCGCAGCCGGTTTTTGCATCGCCCGCCAAGATTTTTTCCCATGTCTTGCCGCCGTCAATGGTTTTGTACAAGCCTCTATCGTCGCTGTCCGACCAGAGAGCGCCCATACCTGCCACATAAACGATATTGGCATTGGTGCTGTGGATAGCAATTTTGGCAATACGCTCTACTTTTTCCAAGCCCATGCGTTGCCAGTTGTCGCCGCCGTCGGTGGTTTTATAGACACCATCGCCAATGGAAACACTATTGCGGACGTTGGTTTCGCCAGTGCCAATCCAGACTGTTTCGCCCTTCGAGGACTGGTCAATAGCGAGTGCGCCAATGGACTGGGTGTGTTTGTCGAAGACGGGTTTGAAGGTCGTACCGTCGTCGAGCGATTTCCATGCGCCGCCAGTCGCCGTGCCGACCCAGATAATACGCTGGTCGGGGGATTTCGGATTTTTCTCGTCAAGTTTTTTGTCAATCACATCTATTGCCGAGATACGACCGCTCATAGCGGCGGGACCTATCTGGCGGGCTTTGATGTCGCCGAACATGGCGGTTGTAATCTTTATTGGCGTGGGAAGTGCGGTGGCTGATGGTGTTTGCGCCGAAACGCCCGAAAGCGAAAGGCACGAAAGAGTAATGCTCGACACCGCCCAAACACACAGCGCCCAAACGAAGGAACGTATAAAGTGCATAATTGCTGAGAAAATAGATTGAAGAAATGTAACTGACTAGGTCTGTTGGAAAGATGTTGTATTCGCCCCCTTGATAAAGCTATCCATTACCCATATCTTGTCATCGAAAAAAGGTATATTGCAATGGCGAGCTGAAGCGGTTTCGAGAAGAGTCGATACAATTTTTTCACAGAAAACATTTTTTTGAACGATGCAAACATCCTGGTTAAACGATGAAGTATTCGCGGCAGACTTTGGCGACAAGCGTTTAAGCCGTCGTCTGGGCAGTATTATTACGGCG
>JANYDO010000238.1 GCA_025363605.1 Candidatus Kapaibacterium sp. | reverse complement strand
CACGCTTACATCGTCCTGACCGCTGTGATTGGAGTTGTTTCCGCTTTGGGCTTGAACTCCTCCGCGAGTGGCAAAGAACGGACATCGAACGCCTTGAGGTCTGCTTCGTATTGGATTCTTGAACTTTCAAAGAACTTTCGTGCTGATGAGCTATCTAAATGTGTACGGTACTGAAAAATTCATTTACTTTCAAGGTACTTGAATTCAAGGTGTCACCCTTTATATTTTTCATTCTTTATCTTTCATTCTCTCCCAGTCATGCCCAACACTCACAGCACTGCCCTTCTCGCTATTGCCCAAAAAGCCGCTTTAGAAGCCGGAGAAATGCTCAAAGACGGCTTTGGTACAACGTTTCGTATTGACAACAAAGAAGGCAGGCACAATCTCGTTACCGAGTACGACCATAAAGCAGAAAAACACATTATCGACTGCATTAAATCTGAGTTTCCCGACCACATTTTTTTGGCAGAAGAAAGCGGCGCTACGGGCGTTCCCGCCGAAACCGTGCGCTGGATTATTGACCCACTGGACGGTACGGTCAATTTTGCCCATTCCATACCAATTTTCTGCGTGAGTATCGGTGCCGAAAGCGCGGGAGAACTGCTCTGCGGGGTGATTTATGCACCGATGACAGGTGAACTTTTTACGGGAACAAAAGGTGGCGGAGCGTTCCTGAACGGGCAGCAAATCCACGTTTCCAAAACCGACAAACTCGACGATTCTATCTTGGTGACGGGCTTTCCCTACAACGCATGGGAAAACCCCAATAACTGCATAGACCATTTTTCGCGCTTTGTGCGGATGGGTCTTCCCGTTCGGCGCTTGGGGTCGGCGGCGATAGATTTGGCGTATCTGGCGGCGGGGCGCTTCGATGGCTATTGGGAAGTGAGCCTTAATTCATGGGATGTGGCGGCAGGAAAATTGCTTTTGCAAGAAGCAGGCGGCACAATGACACAATACGACGGCGCACCGCACAATCTCCACACCGGCACGATGCTTGCCACCAACGGACGCATCCATAAAGAAATGTCGGACGTGCTGTCAGGAAAAAGCTAACAACACAAGAAAAGAAGCACATAATGGGCAATTTTGTTCATCATCTGAGCGGTGGTATTGCGATTGCGGCGGTGAGCGGTGCCGTGACGTACTATCAACTTCACGTACCGGCAACCGATGCTGCCGCGTGTGCGATTATTGCTTGCGCCGGAAGCCTTTTGCCTGACATAGACAGTCCGAATAGTCGCCCCAACGATATGGCATTTGGCTTGACAAGTGTTCTTGCGCCCGTTTTTGTGTTGCAGGGGTTGGGAATTGGTAAGTTTTCGTCGTCGCAGATTATTCTCATAGCGCTTGGAATCTACGTTTTAGTCAAGTACGGCTTGCGAAATCTGATGCAGCAATTTTCGGTGCACAGGGGAATGTTCCATAGTATTCCGGCAGCAATTATTTGGGGAGCGCTGGTCTATGAAGCATTTCGATTGTCGCCGCAACTTATCAAAAATGCGGCGGCGGCAAGTGCCCTAGTGGGCTTTATCACGCATTTGGTCATTGACGAAATGTTTTCCTTTGTTAATTTTGAAGGCGTACGCATTTCTCCCAAAAAATCCTTCGGCACGGCGTTAAAATTTTATTCATCGTCGTTGCTTGCCACCACTGCTACATACGCTGTGCTTTTCATTATGCTTTACGCTTGCCTCCGCGATATGCGCCTTTTCCGCTAAATACACATTCCGCTTATCAAAACCGATTTTTGACGACATTCAAAACCAGTGCTACATCTTCCTTCCGAACCAGACCAGTAGCTAAAATCGCCAGTACAAACACCACAACAAGACTTATTGTCCGCAGAACAATCACGGTTGGTAAAGAGAACGGTAGGTATGGCGTGGCGGCAAGCGCCCCCCATAATGATATGGCGATAAAACAGACGAAGAGGACAAATCGGAGAAGTAAGGTGCGCAGGATACTATTGCGCATAAACCTTTGCAGAATGATGAGCCCCATACTGGCAGCAAGCACTGATGCCGTTATACGAGCCGTGATAGCACCTAGAACACCATAATTCGGCGTAAATACCATATTTCCTATAACTGCTCCTACGCTCAGAACCAACATCATTGGCAAAACGGTGCGGTTAAGCCCCAAAGCTACAAGAATAGCAAAGAGATATGCAACGCACATACTCGGCACCAACGACCACGCCCCAACAATAAATTCCAGCGAAAAAGGAAGATATTGATTTCCCGCAGTCGCCCAGATTGCACCTTCCGACAGACTGCCGATACCCACGGCACAAGCTGTTGCCGCTACAAGTGTCAATTTTAGCCCTTCCAATACATACACCTTACAGCGCTCATTATCGGTCATGCGGAGTTGCGTGATAGAAGGAGCCATAACGGTAGAAATTATCATTAACAAGCCTACAAACGGTAGTGTAACCCGCATGACCGCACTATAAACGCCAAGAACTTCTCGCCCGTACAGCAAATTCAGCGCAAAGGTATCACTTTTGTCTTGAATCTGCATAAGACACAGGCTCACAAAAATTGGCAGTGTCTCGTGTAAGAGGCGTTTTATGACACTGGTGTCATAACGTTTTGTTAGTAGTAATTTCCATTGTCCATTGATACCAAGAAGAATAAAAAAACCCGGAAGTGCAGCCAAGCAAAACCAAATCACAGCCCGCAAAGGGGTCAAATTCTCCCTGTCGGCAAGAATAAAAATGCTCATCAAAACCATATCCAAAAGCCCTGTCAGTGCCGGAACGAGCTGACGATTCTGAGCGCGATACGGCGTTTCCAAGACTGTACGAAGCAATATACTCCGCGCGGCAATAAGACTATACAAAGCGTACAACGTCATCACCACAATAATCTGCGGCTCAAGCACAAAGCAAATACTAAGAAGAACAACCGTCGTAGCAAGCCAAAGCAAAAAACGAAGTTGGAAAAATGCTGTGAGAATACGGTCTTGTGCTTCTCTGTCCGCAGATGCTTCTACATAGAGACGCATGACCGCGGAGTGCATCCCCATTTCGGTAATAATGATAAACGCAAAACCACTTAATTGCTGCACCCAAAAGAACGTGCCATTGTCTGCCTTAGAAAACGAATGTTGAAGCGTACTTAGGGATAGAAAATTCAGCATCATGCCGACAATCTGGCTCAAAGCAAGGATAACACTGGCACCGGCAAGACGGCGAATGCTGTGGTGGGAAGGGGAAAGTGGGAGTTGTGGCAAACCAACAAAGAAAAGCGGTGAACATGGAATAACAGCTTGAAATTCAAGCGGACTTACGGAATCAAAGCGACAAAGGCTTCAAATAATCCCATCCGGCACTATGAAGATCTTCCCACGAAAAACCATCATCCTCATTGCCGGGCATGATAAAAATGGCATCACGCAAAGCGTACTCAAAATCAATGCGCCTTAGGGCTTCGCAAAGTTCTGCGAAACCTGCCATTGTCCAGTATTCGTCTTCGGGCATATCCTCAATAAGGCGGCGAACCGATTCATGGGGAGCATATTCCAGCACAAAAGCCATTGAAACAACGATATAACCTTTATCAGCACTGAGGCGATGGACTTCGTCCACATCCGCGCCCAATTCTTCGCCTTCGGTAGCCATACTTGCAGAAATTTCACTCACCCAAGAATCAAATTCTTCTTCTGTATTGGTGTCGCTCTCCTCGATGAGATAATCCCAATAACCATATTCCCAATAGGGCTTATTTTCCAGTACAACAGCGATAATCTGCTTGTACAGCGCTCGCTTTTCCTGGGGCTTTTCAGCTTGATTGTCCCGACGTGCGGCATCGGCAATGAGCTTGCGTAAACGGTTGCCGGTGTCGTCACTAGCGAGAGTAGCAATAACAAATTGTACACCGAAAAAAAATGTTTCCGGTTCGCTTCCCAAAAGCGAAGCAAAAAATCCGCGTCTGTTCATTACTGCCCCTTGCTCATGATGACCGTCCGCCAAAACTACTCCGCCCAAAAGAGCCGGAGCGCCCACTACGCACACCACTCACACGCCCTGTGGAAGCGTTCGTGCGAACGCTCACACGCCCAAAACCGCTTGGACGCTGCTTACCGATACCGGAACGATTACCACCAATAGAAGTTCCGGAGAACATTGTCGGGCGGCTCACAGGAGCATAACTTGTCCGCGTATAGGATGTTGCCGGAAGGCGCGTCATTGCGGGCATAGTGCGATAGTACGTGTACGAAGGATAATGATAGAAAAACCACGGCGAGTACATCGGACCTCCACCATAATAATAAACCGGCGCTGCTGCATATCCCGCATACCCACCCTGAGCGTTCATTTGTTGAGCGTTCATTTGTTGAGCATTCATTTGCTGCGGGTTCTGCATTTGCTGATTTTGCGGCTGAAGATTTTGCTGTTGAAGGTTTTGCTGTCCATTATTGGGTAATGCTTGGAGGCTTGCCGTGGCAGTCGTACTGCCATTTGCAGCATTAGCTGTGCTAGGCTGGAAGCGGGTAAGTGGCAGCATCTCAACGCTCATACCTTTTTCTTGATAAGCGACAAAATCGTCGTTGAGGTCGTCAAGTTCTGTCTTTTGGTTTTCATTCGGCATTCCATACACGACCGCCGTAATGCCTAGCGACTTGAGATTATCCGCCGTCGGCATTTTTGCCATATAGCGGTTATCAAACTGGCTATCGGCATCCACATATTTCGCAAGACGGTTTGCATCCACGACCATAATTGCCGCCGGATTTTGTGGGCGCTTCGCAGCTTTCTCACTCACTTCTTTTGCATAGTACATCAGTGCAGCAAGCGTCTCATGCGATGGAACCACGCCAAGTGGATGCGGGAAATTATCAAAACTGATGACGGGTTCGGCAAGGTCGGCTAAGGCGGCGGCGAAGGCAACCGATTCAGGACCGGGAATATCGGAAATAATCATCGTCGCGGCGGGATTTTCGCACGTTTTCAGTACCTCTCGCATCCCTAAGCCTCGTGAATACGCTTCGCGCATGGCAGGGGTGCAAATTGGTGTGATGACATTGCGCAACGACTCTTGCGATAGTGCCTGAATAAGCGTGGGAACGTAGTAAGGCTGCCACTTGGCATTGTTGGAACTAGGCTGCCAAGCCTTGAGAAGGGCATCCGGCTTGGTATAATCTTTCCATGCCGTCGAGCCGGTACTATCGGCTGATTGTTTGCTGGGGAAGGTAAGCGTTTTATCTTGCGAACCGACATTCCAACCTTCTTTACGCTGGAGTTCCAAGGTATCGCTTTCGGAATCAATGTCGTCATCGTCGCAGGACGTGAGAAAACCCGTGATTCCTGCGGCGGCGGCAAGGCTAGCCAGACTCGTGTTCATCTGGCGGCGTGTGAGCATAGTCGTCCACCAACTTGGATAGTGGTTGCTGTTTTCGGTGGACTGCTCGTGCGTGTGGTCTTCGTTGAACGTCATTGGTCTATCTCACAAAATATTCCATAAAATAGCAGCCCTTGACTGCTGCTTCAAAGCAAAATACGCATTTTGACGGAATGCCGCTACAAAAATGGCGTTATCTTCTAACAGTAAATAAACTTGTTTGTACACCGCTTTCAGTCTGTATCCGGCAGCAATACACGCCCGTAGCTAAACCCGTAGCATCAACCGTCAAAGTCTGTTTTCCGGCAGTTTGCACTCCTTCAAAAGCAGAGCGAATAATTTGCCCCAATGAAGTGGCAATTTCTATCCGAACATAACTGGAGCGAGTAAGCGTATAGCTTATGGAGGCTTGGTCTCTCGTGGGATTGGGAAATACCAGTACTTCTTCTGGTTGCGCTGGCAATATTTTTACGGCTACACTTGCATTACAGAGAGGCTCAGCGCTACGGAGAATCTGGTAGGTATTTGGAAAAAGAACATTGTACAAATACAAATAGCCCTCAGAATCAAACGTAGGATACTCAACATTTAAGCAGGTTGTCTTGATTTCTCCAGGAGTAAAATCTCCCGCGCAAGGCTTACCCGCAGTGGATGTAATTTCACGCCAAGTACGATTGACTGGATTGATACTAAAGAGAGCGCCGCTATAGAAAAAAAAATTAAAGCCTGACGTAAAACTCAAATGATCTCCAGCAATCAATCCTTGCCCACACCCAGCTAAAGTATTAACTCTGAGCCTAGGAGAAACTACCTGCCAAGTTTGCATTAGCGAGTCAAGGACAAACACATTTTCACCAACCGAAGATAACGCATCGACACTTTGCAGTCTTCTATTGCTCACCACAGTTGCAAAAAGTGAATTGTTAGCAACTGCAAATGCTCCAACTGACATATCATTGGAATAACTCCACCCGAAGCCACTATCTATACTGTTCCATGAATAACCGTCTTGTGAACGAAGAATGTGACCTCGTAAAAAAAATATCGTACTTGCGGCTACGAAAATATTATCCTTATAGCTCGTAACTGCCGCAATTGATGAGCCACCAAAATTTAATTCTTCCCAAGTTATGCCCGCTGTCGTAGAGCGAAAAAGTTTACCATTATTAATAATTTTTGCATAGCTTGATCCTCTTGGATAGACACTGCTCCGTAGAGAAAATAATGTTTTCCCTACCTCAACAAACTCACCCGTCAAATCGGCTGTGGTACTGCTCCACGTCGCGCCATCGTTTACAGAATGAAATAAGGCGTTATCAGTTTTTGCATACAACGCAGATTGGTAGGTATTGATTGCCGTCGCGCTCGTACCATTGACCATGAGACGCTGCCAGCTTGCACCACGATTATCAGTACGAAAAACGCCCTCGCTTGCCACCACAAACATACTTTTTTTGTACGCCACAAAGCGCTGAACGCTTAGTTGTGGAGTAAAACTCACATCCACCAGCATTTGTGCTTCAAGAGGTGCAACGATGAGAACCAAAGCAAACAAGAAGAGGAGGAACCTCATACGTATCACATCAAAAAATGAAAAAAGAGACTGCCTATCGCTGTAAAATACACTTTTTGCACCAAAGCCTCAAAAAAACAGCAAACCCCGCACAAAATAAGATTTGGTGCGGGGTATGATTTGGTTGTGGTGTGCTTCAGGTGAAAGGTGATTATTTCACAAAGAGCATCTCTTGGTACGTCGGTAGGGGCCAGAGATCGTCGGGAACGATTTTCTCCAGTTTGTCCGCATACTCACGGACTTTCGCCATTGCCGGAATGACCTTCGATTGCATATGTTTTGCTTTGCTGTTCAGGGTCTCGCCGCCTTCGTCGGCGTTGACGGCTACGAGTTTTTCCAAAGCATCTTTGAAGCCATCCAAAAGTGCGGTGGCTTCTTTGAGCGATTTCTCAAGCCCTTTGGAACTTGAACCGACGCTTTTCAAGGCTTGTAAGGTTTCGGCAAGGCTACGCACATACCGCGAAGCGGCAGGAAGAATACTGCGCTGCGCGAGAGATGCTGTTGTTTCGCCTTCGATATTGATGGTCTTGAAGTATTGGTCGAGCAGAATTTCCTCGCGGGCGAACCATTCGCGCTCATTCAAAACGGCATATTTGCTAAAGAGTGCTGCATTTTTCTTAGCGTGAAATGCTTCAAAGGCTTCTAGTGAGGTGTTTTTGATGTACAGACCGCGCTTTTTCGCCTCCGCTTTCCACTCGTCGCTGTAGCCGTCGCCGCCGAAGATAATGCGTTTGTGCGCTTTTGCCACACCTTGCAGAACCTCTTGCAGAGCGGCTTCCAGCGTTTTTTTCGCTTTCAAATGCTTTTCTACTTCGTCCGCTAATTCGTCTATTGCCTCAGCCGCAATCGTGTTCAATATCACAAGCGGAAACGAAATAGACTGACTGGAGCCAACGGCGCGGAATTCAAATTTATTCCCCGTGAAGGCAAAGGGCGACGTACGGTTACGGTCGCCGGTGTGAAGCGGAAGCGGCGGAAGTACGGGCGTTCCCAAGCCAAGCAAGTCTTTGGTTTCCGATTTTTTCGCTTTTCCTTTTTCTAATTGTGCAAAGATTTTTTCTAATTGGTCGCCCAAGAAGATAGAAACGATTGCCGGAGGGGCTTCGTTCGCGCCCAAGCGATGGTCGTTTGCGGCGGTGGCAATACTCACGCGGAGCAAGTCCTGATGCTTATCTACGGCTTTGATAACAGCAGCGCAGAAGAACAAGAATTGCATATTGTCGTGCGGCGTGTCGCCCGGCTCCAAAAGGTTCATGCCGGTATCGGTGGAAAGCGACCAGTTCGTGTGCTTGCCGCTGCCGTTCACACCGGCAAAGGGTTTCTCGTGCAGAATGCAGAAAAGACCGTACTTGCGGGCAACCGTGCGAAGAACTTGCATTGTGAGCTGCTGGTGGTCGGCAGCAACGTTGGTGTTCTCAAAAATCGGCGCGATTTCAAATTGTCCCGGAGCAACCTCATTGTGGCGCGTTTTCACCGGAACGCCGAGTTTGTACAACTCTTCTTCCACGTCGGTCATGTACGACAAAATGCGGTCTGGAATCGAACCAAAATAGTGGTCTTCAAGTTCTTGTCCGCGCGGAGGCTTTGCGCCGAAGAGTGTGCGACCGGAAAGCAGGAGGTCTGGGCGGTTATAGGCAAAATCTTCGTCAATAAGGAAATATTCTTGCTCTGCACCAACGGTGGAATAGACTTTCGTGGCTTTCACGTCAAAGAGTTTCAGTGCGCGAATCGCTGATTTATTCACGGCTTCCATGGAGCGCAGAAGCGGAATTTTGTGGTCAAGCGCCTCACCAGTCCATGATGCAAAGGCAGTCGGAATACAAAGAGTAGCGCCTTTGGGGTTTTTCATAATAAACGCTGGCGAAGTCACATCCCACGCCGTATAACCACGCGCCTCGAAAGTAGCACGAATGCCGCCGGAAGGAAAGGATGACGCATCGGGTTCGCCTTGAATGAGTTCTTTACCGGAAAAACGAGCAATCGCGCCACCGCCGGAATTGGGGGTGATAAAGCTGTCGTGTTTCTCTGCCGTGGAACCGGTGAGCGGCTGGAACCAGTGCGTAAAGTGCGTTGCTCCACGCTCCATTGCCCAATCTTTCATCGCAACGGCAACGATGTCGGCGATTTTCGGGTCAACGGGTTTGCCAAGTTCAATCGTTGCTATAAGCCCATTGAACACATCTTTTGGCAATTTCTGCCGCATAATATCTATATTGAACGTATCCTCGCCAAAGATTTCATCAGACGACGGGCGCTTTTCTGAGCCGTTCGTGTGCCCGTTTGTCGTAAATTTGCGGACTGCCGCTACGACATCGTAACGGCGGGTTGCTGTATGTGCCATAGTTCTCTCTGAATGTGTGAAAAGGTGAGAAAAATGTGAAGAATTACTCGTCAAAAGTTTCGTAAAAAATTTCGCTTAATGTTTTGATTTTCCATTGGGTGCAGCAAGCGCCGAAGGCTTCATACCAGTATCTATGGACAACGATTCGTGATGCGTCGAAAGAATGATATTGGTCAGTGTCTTCTTCACCCCGCTCCATTCCTGCATCCGCGAGAGAAGATTCTCCAGCGAACCGGGGCTTGTGGTGCGGATTTTGACCAGATGCGAAGCGTCGCCCGTCACGGCGTGACATTCCATAATTTCCGGCTCTTTGGTACAATTATCCAGAAATTTTTTGTAATTATGGCTACCCTCGACCGTTACCAAGATAAAGGCAGCGATATTCAGTCCAAAAGCATCGGGTTGGAGTTTTGCAAAATACCCCTTGATAATGCCGCGTTCTTCCAGCTTGCGAACGCGCTCGCTCACAGCTGGTACAGATAAATGCACTATTTCAGCGAGTTCGTTAAAGTGAGCGCGTCCATTTTTTTGGAGAACATCGCATATAACGCGGTCAACGTCGTTCAAAATAGGTGCAGCCATAAATCCTTATAGAGGTATTGTGAAAAGAAAAGTAATTCGGAATTAGTTTAGGAAAAACACACTACAAACATAAAACTTTTAAGTTCAAAATCCAAATTTTTCCATAAAAATATGCTCCTTTTCGATCCGATATGCGCTCTGGCTACACCACCAGGCGTGGCTGGTCTTGCAATTATTAGGCTTTCCGGTACAGACTGCTTCGCCATAGCCGACAACCTCTTTCGCGGCAAAACGACTATTGCATCCGCCAAGAGCCACACAATTCACTATGGCACGTTCCACAGCACGAGCGCACAGGCACTCGACCAAGTAACAGCGTTTGTCTATCGCGCCCCGCACTCCTACACGGGCGAGGACGTAGTGGAGTTCGGCTGCCATGGCGGGCGGATTGTGTCGGAAGAAATCGTGGAAGCGCTCATCGCAGCAGGAGCGCGGCACGCAGAACCGGGCGAGTTCACCAAGCGAGCATTTCTCAATCAAAAAATGGATTTGACGCAAGCCGAAGCCGTCGGCGATATTATTCATGCAGTCTCCACGCAAGGCAGCCATGCGGCGGCACGTCAGCTCATGGGCGGCTTCACGCGCCGCTTGGCGGCACTCCGCGAGAAACTTATGGAGCTGTGTGGCTTACTGGAACTCGAACTCGACTTCAGCCAAGAAGACATCGAACTCATTGACAAGCGCCTCCTTGCCGAAAGAATTGAGGAAACACGAGGTTTCTGTCTTGAACTAGCAAATTCATATCGGTCGGCAGAGATAGCGCGGTCGGGGTACAGTGTGGGAATTGTAGGCTACCCGAATGCCGGCAAATCCTCGCTTTTGAATGCCCTCTTGGAACGTAAGCGAGCAATAGTGAGCGCCACGCCCGGCACAACGCGGGATTACATCGAAGAAATGATTCATTTGGAAGGTGCTGCTGTGCGATTGGTAGATACGGCGGGCTTCCGCGAAAGCGGCGATATGGTCGAAGTGGAAGGCATCCGTCTGGCGGTGGAGCTTTTGGAACAGTGCCATTTAATTCTTGTGCTGAACGACATTACCGAAGGCGAAGACCATTCTATCGGGCTTATGACGAGCCTTCACGCACAATTCCCCGATGCGGAATGTGTGCCGGTGAACACGAAACTTGATATTATCGGCAATGCCACTTTTGCTCCGAAGAATGTGCTTGGTATTTCGACAACTTCCGGTGCCGGAATGGCAGAATTGAAGCGCTTTCTGGCAAGCAAAGCGAATACTGCCACCGAGACCGTAAGCGACGCACTTATCAATGCCCGTCAAGCCTTATTGCTCCGCCAAGCAGCAGAGTCACTTGCAAAAGCACGAGAGGCGGCACTTGCAGGAGAATCAAACGAATTTACGGCGATTGATTTACGCGATGCCCTGAAGCGCATCGGCGAAATAACGGGCGCAGTCTGGAATGACGATATTTTGAATGCAGTCTTTGGGAAATTCTGTATTGGAAAATAACGCATTTCATCGTACCGACGACAGCAAAGACAGGGCAATGATTTTTCGGATTGCGCGGCGTGAGAAAATCCGTAAATTTGACCCACGTTTGCTTAAAGTCATCTAAAATTCATCTATCTGCTCTCAAATATTACCTCTGTAAGCCTTTTACTTTAAATGCTATGACCGAAATTTCTCGTATTCTCGACCAATTCCGCCGTGCATACAATGGCGATGCATGGCATGGAACGCCTCTCCGCGAAATTCTACGTGGTATTTCCGCCAAACAAGCCGCACAGCACGTGATTCCGGAGGCGCATAGCATTTGGGAACTTCTTTTGCACATTACAGCGTGGGAAGGTGAGGTTCTACGGCGTTTGCAGACTGGCATTATGGGTATGCCTGAAGATGGTGATTGGAACGACATTCAACTCGGCTCCGAAGAAGCGTGGCACAATACTCTAGCACGTTTTGATAAAGTTCATACTGAGCTGGAACAAGAAATGATGCGCTGCACTGACGACAAGCTCTCTGAAATCCTCGGCACAAACCGAGAACGTGAGACAGGCGCAGGCGTGTCAGTCTATGTCTTACTTCACGGCATCATTCAGCACAGCATTTATCACGCCGGACAAATTGCATTGCTCAAAAAAGCATTTGCATCATAAGTCTCAACCAATTCGTCTAATCCATACAAACTACGTTCAAAAACACCTCTCGCTTTCATCGTATGAAAAAGAATCTCGTTCTTGCCCGCGAAACAGGCATTATTCTCGGTACAGCGCTCATCTTGGGATTAAGTTACAACGCTTTTTCGCCTAAGCCACTGCCACTTATCCGCACAGAAACGACTATCGTTGCCTCCGATTCTTTGATTACCGCTCTGGCGACAACAACATCTGCTCCTCCAAATAGTACGCAGACTGCGGAACAAACGCCTCAGCAACAAGCGCCTCAGCACGTACAAAGCCTCGCACTTACCCCCCAAACACAAGAAAAAACGACGGCTGCAAAGCCAGCAACTCTTTCCAAAGAGCCTCTCAAAACCGCTTCGCAACACAATCCGAAAGATTCTTCGCCACAATCCCGTAAGGACGTGCCTGCTCAAGAACAAGCACCCAAGGCAGCAGCACCCGCAAAAGCACTGGAAATCCGCTTCGACCAAGTAGAAAAACTGCTCACCAACCCTGATATTATGCTGATAGATGCACGTCCGGCACGGGAGTTTGAGCAAGGACATATCGGGAACGCAATCAATATCTACACTCCAGAATTTGAGCAGAATATCGGACGGATTATTGGGATTCCTCGTGAAAAGCCGATTATTGCGTACTGCGGCGGCGGCGCTTGCGAACTGAGCCATGAACTGGCGGAAAATCTCGTTAAAATGGGCTTTACACGAGTATTTGTCTATGTCGGCGGCTGGAACGAATGGAAGCAGAAAAAACCATAATTTTCACCCAATCCCCTCAAATTTTCCTTGATTCTATGAGCTACTTGACCCTTCTGGTTGAAAAAAAACAAGGCTACAGCATCATCACGCTGAATCGCCCCGGCAAACTGAATGCTCTCAATGGGCAACTTCTCGCTGATTTGCACCACGCCGTTACGCAAGCCCAACAGGACGACGCTGTTCATGCTGTCATTATCACAGGAAGTGGCGTAAAAGCGTTTGCAGCAGGCGCAGATATTGCCGAACTTCAGCCTCTGGATGCACAGTCAGGATTGCCATTTTCGGAGCGCGGTCAGGCTGTGGCGAATCTTATTGAACATTGTGGAAAGCCCGTCATCGCTGCGGTGAATGGTTTTGCCTTGGGTGGTGGATGCGAAATTGCTCTTGCCTGTCACGTGCGCTATGCCTCAACAAATGCTCAACTGGGCTTACCGGAAGTATCCTTGGGTACACTTCCGGGCTACGGCGGGACGCAGCGTATGACGCGCCTTCTGGGACGCGCCAAAGCAACCGAACTTATTCTTTCCGGCGACCGCATCACGGCTGAAGAAGCGCATAAAATCGGTCTGGTAAACGAGGTCGTTCCGCAAGAAGAACTTCTTGCGCGGGCAGAGAAACTTGCTCAAAGCATCCTTACCCGCAGCCAAACAGCCGTCCGCGCTGCTCTCTCCGCTATTCTTGCTGCCGACGAACTCGGACACGTTGAAGGAATGCGCTTCGAGGCAGAACGCTTGGCCGAACTCTGCGATACGCCTGACTTTAAGGAAGGTACGGGCGCATTTCTGGAGAAACGTGCAGCAAAATTTCAGCATCAATCATTGTGATAATTTCATTAGACCGATGGCGCAAGTGTGAAACATTTTCTTACAGACGTACTCTATAATGCGATGGCAGTTCCCATACTGCACATCGCATTTTTTATTGCCGCGCTCGTGAACAAGAAAGCCCGACTTAGGCGGCGCGGCGTACAGCAAACATGGCGCATTCTGGCAGACGGGAGCAAAATACCGACTCTTGTCGAAGGCGAGAAACGTATCTGGTTTCACGCCGCTTCGATGGGAGAATTTGAACAGGTCAAACCTATTATTGAACGCATAAAATTCCATTCGCCCACCATACAGATTATCGTATCTTTCTTCTCACCATCGGGCTACGAACACCAGAAGAATTATGAACTGGCGGACGTTGTTGTCTATTTGCCATTGGATAGTAAACGAGCTGCAAAGCGGTTTCTGGATTATGTGCAGCCGTCATATGCAGTTTTTGCCCGTTATGACCTTTGGCAAAATATGCTACTTGCGCTGAAAGCCCGCTCCATTCCTACGATTCTCGTCGCTGCCACACTTAATGAACAAAGTCTTTTATTACGCTTCCGTGCCGGACGCACGTACTTACGCGGTGTGTACAAATTGCTCACAAGTATTTACACTGCAGGAGCAAGTGAAACCGTTAAATTTGAACGCCTAGGCATCACGACACCGATTATTACAAGTGCCGACACCCGTTTTGACCGCATTGCAGCACAGGTAGCGCTGACGCAAGTAGCGCTGGCGCAAGAAGCGCTGGCGCATGGAGAAGGTATGCAATCACTTGGCTTGAGCGAGTCTTTTTTTGCAGAAGATGATGTTGTACTGGTTCTGGGAAGTTCGTGGAAGCCCGATGAAGACTGCATTATAGAAGCAGCGCATCGCTTGGAAACCTCTCTCCAACAGCGTTTACGATTCATCATCGTTCCACACGAACCAACAGAAGCAGCAATAGCAAGGCTTCGCAAACTTCTTCCGAATAGCGAATGTTTAAGCGCTTTACAAGGAAATGACACATTACTTGTCCCTTCTCAGCACATTATCGTCGATAGTGTTGGTAAACTCCTTCGCTTGTACGCGCTGGCAGATGCGGCATATATCGGTGGTGGCTTTGGGCAAGGCGTACACAGTGTTGCCGAGCCTGCCGGATATGGCATACCACTCGCCTCAGGCACCAATATCGGACGGGCACGCGATGCCATTGCTCTCCAAAGCAAGGACGCATTAACGCTAATACGCACGCCCGATGATGCTTACCAATGGCTTTCCACAATGCTTCAATCACCGGAAACCCGTGAAAAACAAGGTTCAATAGCTCATCAATATATTCACGCGGAATTAGGTTGGAGTGAGAAGATTGCACGAGTTATACTCAATGACGACAGCATTGACGGAAACAAAAGACCCGCCAGTATAGTTTGACGTTGCGTAAAGTAGGAAAAAACAGTAGATTATGACCGATTATAAACAGGGTAACAAGCCATATTCTCACTTTTTTCGGGAACCAATGTTATGAACTGGCAAGCTACACTCCAAGGAGTGCTCTTCATCGGCGGCGCAACTATCTTGCTGCTTATCGCAGCTCGCTTTATCAATCAATTTGTGATGAACGTCCACCTCACTGAATCGCTCGTGCACAAGGATAATCCGGCTATGGGTATTCAGATTGCAGGCTATGTACTGGGCATGATGCTTATTGTCGCATCAGTGCTGGCAGGCAGTGGAAGCGGTTCACTTCTCACCGACGCACGAGATGTAGCGCTGTATGGTATTACGGGAATTGTGATTCTGGCAGTGAGTTCTACCTTGCTTTTGAGAGTATTTCTGCACGTAGAGGCGCATGAATCTGTTCGCCAAGGGAACATTGCCGTGGGCATTACTGCGGCAGGAAGTTACATAGCAACTGCATCGGTCATTGCGGCTTGCGTATCGGGCGAAGCACGAGGTGGAAATTTCGTCACGGCATTAGTGTTTATGCTTGCAGGTTTCATTGCGTTACTCGCGATAACCTATCTTTTTCGGCAACTTACGGCTTACGATGACGTGCAAGAAATTTTGGGCGGCAATATCCCGGCGGCAATGAGTTATGCGGGCTTGATGGTTGCTATCGGTATCATTGTCGGTCATGCCGCTAAAGGCGATTTCGTAGATTATGCCTCAAGTTTTGTAGGCTTTGGCAAAACATTATTGGCGGTTGTGGCGCTTTACCCCATTCGACAATTTCTCGTGCAAGGGCTTCTTCTGGGAAGCGGCTTTAGTCTTTACGGTGGCGGTCTGGATGCGGAAATCAGCCGCGATAGGAATATCAATGCCGGTATTATCGAAGCTGTGAGTTATATCGGGGCAGCATTGCTCATTGCAACCGTAAGCTAAGAAACGCATGGATAGAGAATGCAGAGCTTGATATTATGCACTTTTCCAACTACAACGCCTTTGCTGAAGCGCTTCAAGCCACGTGCCGCATTAGTGACCCGTGGATAGAGGGAGAACCGCGCTTTCGGCTGGAACCGATTCTTCTTACCAATGCCGTCTATGCAGATTTGAGCGAAGCGGCGGAACGCATTGGAGCTTTGTACGACGAGCTGTGCGCGTTAGTCCTGAAGCAACCTTCATTGCTGGATTTTTTTGACCTTACGCCGTATCAACGCCTCATGTGGCTTGCTTCCGATGGTATATGGCACGGTATAGCCCGTCTGGACTTGTTTCTGCTCCCTGACGGACGAGTGCAAATGTGCGAAATGAACTCCGATACCCCAAGCGGAGAAGCAGAAGCAGTCTTGCTCAATAGCATTTTCGCTCCAACGTTCCCTCCTACACAAGACCCCAATCGTGATTTTCCCAAGCGCTTCGTCGAGATGCTACGCTCATTTCCAGTGCCTATCAATTCCGCATCACAGCCTACGGAGGCAAAACGCATTGGTATCATTTTTCCGACCGAAATTCCTGAAGACCTTTCCATGATTTTGTGTTATGAGGAATGGCTTCAGGATGCGGGTTTTGAAATAGTCTTTGGAGCGCCTTTTAATCTCCATCCCATGCCGGGCGGCACAGTAGGAATGTTTGGAAAGCGCATTCACATTGCCCTCAGGCACTACAAAACAGATTGGTGGGCAGAGCGCGAATCTGTCTGGAAAGACGGACTCCATTTCCCGGACGAAGAACCACTTGCGCGCGAGTTAGCTCTTATCTTGGAAGCCGTTGCGAACGGACATCTACAAGTAGTGAATCCTTTTGGTGCGGCGCTCACACAAAACAAACTCACGATGGCGCTCTTCTGGCAAATGCGAAGCAGTTTTTCAACCGAAGCACAAGAAACAATACAGCGCTACGTGCCGGAAACATTGCGCTTATGCGACGCAAAGGATACCACGGCACTTGAGAAAAACGATTGGGTTTTGAAATCAGATTACGGCTGCGAAGGCGACGAAGTTATTATCGGAAGGGCGGTAACGGATGAGGTTTGGCAGCAATCGCTGGAAGAAGCAATTCCTACGCGCTGGATACTACAACGCTTCTTCGAGGCAGCACCGACGGAGGATGGTTATATCCCCAATTACGGCGTGTATTTGCTTGGTGGTTGTCGAGGTGGCATATACACACGTCTTGCGCCCGTAGCAACGGATTATAGAGCATTATCGGTAGCAACATTTTTAGAGAATTAGGGGAGAGAAGGAAATCTTTATCGGAACTATCTTTTTCGTAGGTACTACAATTTTCGTATATTTCTGCTTGCTGTATTATATCTACTCTGTCTTACTCTAGAAATTTTCTTGTCCTCAACGCCATGAAAAGCGCATTATTCCTTGAATCACTTGATACCGTTATTTCCGAGCGTAAAATGCTTGAGCATCCGTTCTACATCATGTGGAACGAAGGAGCGCTCACGCTGGATATGCTTCGCCAGTATGCGAAGGAATACTACTGGCAAGTCTATTATTTCCCCACGTTTGTCAGCGCTACACACGCAAATTGTGATGATATGACTGTCAGACAAATGCTCCTCGAAAATCTCATTGAAGAAGAACACGGACCCAATAACCACCCCGAACTCTGGCTACGCTTTGCCGAAGCACTTGGTGTGAAGCGTGAAGATGTCCAAAACGGAAAATACCTCCCGACCACAAAAGATTCCGTGCGGATTCTCCGCGAACTTGCCGGAAGACCAAATGCCGCCGAAGGACTAGCAGCGCTCTACGCCTACGAATCCCAAATTCCCGATGTAGCTCGCACCAAAATAGCAGGCTTGCAAAAATTCTACGATATTACTTCCGAAGACGGCTTGATGTTTTTCACTGTCCACGAAGAAGCAGACGTGATTCACAGCCGCGTCACGCGCGAAGCACTTGTGCGGATGTGTCCCACGCCGGAGTCGCAGCGCGTTGCTCTTGATGCCGCCCGCGAAGCTGCCGATGCCATCAATCTTCTGCTTGACGGCGTGTATGAAACCTACTGCGCTCCAAGAACCCCGACACTGCTCGCTTCATGAGCAGGTTCGCGGCTTACGTAATTTTTAATTGTAACTGTTTAGGTAGGCATTTTGCTTTTTTACTAAAATTTGACTCACAAATAGCAATTTGTGTCATAAAGCGTCTGTTTTTTTACGATTCCTATTGCCGTTTTTACAAAATCATCTGGTTTTTGGGATTATTGGAATAATGGCAATAGAAAATATGCCGAAATTTAACAAAAAACGTTAATTTGCCTACCTAAACAGTTACTTTTAATTTACTATCGCAGGGTCAGGAAGTGCTGATGGGTTTTCGTGTGCGGTTTCTTTTTCTTGCTGACTACCGTTAGCGACAGATTCTCTCCTTGCCTCATACCGTGCTTCGTTACGTGCCTCTTGTCTTTGCCCAAAGCGTTCATATGCGTCAATAATTTCTGCGACCAATCTGTGCCGCACCACATCGCCTTTGTCGAAATAGACAAACGCAATCCCTTGAATTCCCTTCAGCACCTCTTGAATCTGTACCAAGCCTGAATCAGTGCGGCGGGGAAGGTCTATCTGCGTAATATCACCCGTAACAATCAGTTTGGAATTACGCCCCATGCGGGTCAGAAACATTTTCATTTGCGTTGCTGTCGCATTTTGCGCCTCGTCGAGAATAATCACCGAATTATTGAACGTCCGACCACGCATATACGCAAGCGGGGTGATTTCTACAATGCGCTTTTCCATCATGCTTTTGAGTTTATCACTTGTTACCATCTCCGCAAGAGCATCGGTGAGAGGACGCAAATACGGGTCAACTTTCTCCATGTAATCGCCCGGCAGAAAACCTAGCGACTCACCCGCATCTACCGCCGGACGTGAGAGAATCATGCGGCTCACTTCGCGGTTGCGCAAGAGCGCCAATGCCATTGCCACAGCAAGGTACGTTTTACCTGTTCCAGCAGGACCAATGCCAAAGACAATATCGTTCGTGCGTACTTTCTCGAAGTAGAGCTTTTGCGTCGGGGTACGGGCTTTGATGGTTTCGCCCTGCGCGAGATACAGGATATTTTCATCAGCTTCTTGCATACGAGGCGTACCGCCGGGAATGATGCTTGCAATCGTCGCTGCATTATCAGCTTCTTTGAATGCTTCCTTCGTAATCGTCTTTTTTGAACCGACCAAATCCATCACTGTTAGCACATCATTCGTTGTCAATGCTCCGGAGCGGCGAATGATGAATTGCAACTCGTTCAGCACTTTTTCAATGGTACGCACTTCGGCAGCATCACCGCGAACAAGCACGTTATTACCACGAACGGTGATGGTTGCGTCAAAATGGTTTTCCATCAGACGTAAATTACTGTCGTTGTAACCAAAAAGTGTCAGGGTATCGGTATTTTCAATGCGGAGTTTTTTTTCGATGAAATCCATAGACTATGTCCTTCGTAAAGGGTAAAGATGGTTCTTTATCGTTGAGAAAAAATATCATGGAGCGCTGGAGCAATGGTCGGAAAGGAGAAGGAAAATCCGGCATCCAGCAGTTTTTGAGGAATAATATTTTGCCCGCCAAGGAGCGATTCGGCGGCTTCACCTAAACCAATGCGCAAAGCAAAACCGGGTACACCTAGCCACGACCACGACGGACGATGTAAGGCTTGCCCCAGCGCTGCACAAAATTCACCCATGCGGAGAGGATTGGGAGAAGCAAGGTTGTAAGAACCTTCCAGTCGAGCATTTTCCAAAGGATAGACAAGACCGCGTACAACATCATCCAGATGAATCCACGGTAACCATTGATGCCCTGAGCCAAGCGGCATTCCCAGAAATGCTCGAAAAATTGGCACCATGCTTGCCAGTGCGCCGCCATGAGAATCCAGAACAACACCGATACGAGGATTTGCAACACGGCAGCCATATTGCGCAGCTTTCTGTGCCTCGGCTTCCCACTGCACACACACATCTGCGAGAAAACCTTTGCCCGCACTTGCATCGTCGCTCGTCAATTCATCTTTTCTATCGCCATAAAAACCGACTGCTGAAGCGGATACGAAAAGCGGGGGAGCGTTTTGTACCTGAGCAATCGCTTCCACCAAAAGACGAGTGGAATGGACGCGACTTTCCACGATGCGCTTTTTTATGTCGTCAGTCCAGCGCGAATCAAAAATGCCTTCGCCCGCCAGATGCACGACGGCATCTGCTCCATCTATTTCTTTTGCCCATGCGCCGAGTGTTTGCGCATCCCACTCAACAAACCGCAAGTTCACACCATGCAGACTTTTTTGACCTGCACGGCGCGTCAGTGCTGCGATTTCGTATTCTTGTCGTGCCAGATATTGGGAGACGCGGTCGCCGATAAGACCTGTGCCACCGGTCAAAACAACTTTCATGCGCTTGTGCCTCCATTTATGGCTGAAGCCGTGTCGTTACGTAAAGCAAATCACCTGTTTTCAATATAAGATTTTTTCGCGGGAAACGTTTCTCTTTCGCACTTTATCATGAAAACTTTTTGCGGTTGGTATTCTGCCTGAAAAGCTCTAATTTAACCGAATTTTAGCGCACCCGGTTAGCCCGCATGGTTCCGCCCTGCCCGGACTGCTTTATTTCACGTCTTTTGAAAGAATCTGCCATGAAAACCAAACTGGAAATTGCCCGCAACTGGCTTCCACGCTATACCGGCTCGAACATTGACGACTTTGGCGATTACATTCTGCTGACGAATTTCCATGATTATGTTACCCGATTCTCCAACCAATTTGGCTGTGATGTCAATGGGGTTGGTCGCCCGATGCAATCGGCAACAAATTCTGCGGGGCTTTCCATTATCAATTTTGGTATCGGCTCGGCTAATGCGGCAACAATTATGGACTTGCTCGTAGCACGGCAGCCCAAGGGTGTGTTATTTCTTGGTAAATGCGGAGGCTTGAAAGACTCTACGGAAATCGGTCATTTTATATTGCCCATTGCTGCCATTCGTGGCGAAGGCACGAGCAACGACTACCTTCCGCCTGAAGTTCCCGCACTCCCTTCGTTCAAACTCCACAAATTTATTTCTGACAAAATCCTTCAATACGGTCAGGAATACCGCACGGGCGTTATCTACACCACAAACCGTCGTCTGTGGGAATGGGATGAAGACTTCAAAGCCCGCTTGCGCCGCCTTTCCACTATTGGTATTGATATGGAAACGGCAACCGTCTTTATCGTCGGTCATGCTAACGAAATCGCACGAGGCGCATTACTCCTCGTTTCCGATATGCCCATGCTGCCGGAAGGCGTAAAAACGGAAGAATCAGACAAAAAAGTAACAGCGAACTTCGTGGATTTGCACCTCAAAATCGGCATTGAAGCTATGACCGAAATTGGCGAAAAAGGTGAACACATCAAACACCTCCGATACTAAAAAATACGAAATTAGTACAACTATAAAAGCCGCCTGAAAATGCCGTCATTACGGCATTTTCAGGCGGCTTTTGTTTTGGCAAGAAGATTTCTCGTACAGATTTATTCTATGCGGAATCGCATCCCGACATTAACAGCAACCCCGCTGAGTCCCTGATTCGTCAATCCGGTTGCGCTTGAACTAAGCGTCTCCGGCAAGCCCGTCACAAAACGGTAGCTTGCGCCAAGCGATGCGGAAAGATTCGTATTCAAATTAACCTCACCAAATGCCGACGGCTCCAACACAAAAAATTGTGGTGAGAAAAGTCGCCCAATATTTTCGATAACACCCAACGGATTGATGTTAATAACACCCCCTCTATTTTGTGCCACGCTTGACGCACCTCCATACCCAGCCAGCAGCGAACCCCCGACGTGAATCAAGCGATGCGGCATATAGCGATATTCGACCATCAAGCCCGTGTAGCCCATATTGATGCTCGTATTGCTGAATGACCAATAGGTGCCAAGCCCGACCAAGATGCTTTTATTGATAAGCGCTCCACCGTGTACGCCTAACATTGTTCCCCACCTGTCGCCTAACGATGTTGCCTTCAAGGTCGGCACAAAAACAAACGGTGCTTTTTCGCCAAAAAGTGTTTCCATGCCACCATCGGCGAAGGTTTGAGACGTTGATTGGGTTTGCATAGGTTGTGATTGTGCGGGCTGCTGCGCTGGGTCTTGAGCAAAAGCAGGGGAGAGAAGTGTGACGCTCAGAAGTAGAGTGCTTAGAAAAAAGCCTCGTACAAATGTAGAGCGCATTGAAGCAGGGGTTTGAAGATGCGTTTTCATAGTCGTTGAAAGAATGAAGTAAAAAAAATTCAAGAAAAAGCTGTGCAGAGAAAATTAGAAACTGCCGAATTTTAGATTGAGTGATAACGAATAGCTGCTTACATCGGCATTGGTTAAGCCATCAAGTTGCACACCGGTAGCAATGCGGTATCCGCCCCCTACAGCCAAACGAAGAAAGTTCGTCACATTCAGTTCTGCCATCAGGCTTGGTTCAATGACAAACATCGGCGAAACACTCCGCGAAGAAGCTGCAAAATCACGTGGACGATAAAACCCTACACCACCCCAACCAACAAGGGTTTGTATGGAATAGTGAAAAACTTTATCGGATGCGCCGACATATTCCAGCACAATACCGCCGTAACCAAACGAGATATTTTCGCCGGGACGCGAAGGGGCTGTAATGTTGGTTGTCAGACCATAGCCACCACCACCAATAAGCAGCGTTTTATTGATGAACCAGCCGCCATAGCCGCCCACCATCGTACCAAACTGTCCTTGGATAGGAGTAAATTTCATACTCACCGCGCCATAGCCCGAACTGCGGAGCGGTCCCGAAAAGAGTGCTTCGGCAGTTTCTTCGTCGTTAGCGGGAGCTGCCGTTGTAGGCGATGCTGGGGGCGGTGTTTGCGAAGGTGTTTGTGCAAAAGCGGTAAAGGTTGCGAGGGTAATAGCTGTCAGAAAAAGCGCCAGCAGCCCGAAGGATTTAATGATATTTTGTGTCATGGTTATTATTGCTACGGTCGTGAGGAATTTGTTATTGCATTTGATTATCCATTCTCTGCGCAGAAGAATTGGTAATGATGCGCTCTCTATCAAAAAGCCGTGACCGAAAACTTGGTTACAAATCATTCGCTGTTTTTTTACGGCACGTCAGCACGATTGATTTTTTGTATCTTTGTAATTGTTCTTGCGTCTCTACGGAGGCAATTCCACTCTTCATTACGGCACAGACCAATTCTGACTTTGCCTGACACACAGCACTCCACTATCCGCTTATGTGCATAAAGACTCTGTTTTTTCGTGCTTTGCCGATACTTGCTCTTCTATGGCTTCAAAGTGTTTCCCAACTTTCTGCCCAAAAACTTGAAACACTGGAAGAAACCTCGACGGGAACGCTGCATTTGCCAACGGTAAGCACAGCAACGATTGAAGCGACGCTCTCCAAATTTTTTCAATTTCCGGCAACCATTTTCTCGCCCGACAGTCTTGCACGGTTGAATAATACGTTGTTCCTGAACAGGTTTGCCAATGCACTTGCCGACACGAACCGCGCCGAATATGCCGGTTTCTATACCCACTTCACTTTTGGCGGGAATCTTAGCGGCTTTAACACAATACTGGGAACGTATCCCAACACGCAATTACCCGCACTTACTCCCTCCAGCGCTGACATACGCACCGTCAGCATAGGTCTGACTACCGACACACCGATTCTATTCCCGCTCTTTCGCTCTCGCAAAAAAGCACAAGCGACGGGCTTTCGATGGGGTATGAATATTGAATTTCAGGCAACAGATGCTCGATTACTTGCGTCGTCGTCACTGGCACGTATTCAGACCAGCACAGGAATACAGGCAACCTCAGCCGACGTGCAGCACGGCGGGTTTCTTTCGCTTTCTTCACTCGCATTTACACCAAGCCTTCGATATGCCTTTGCTTCGGGCTTGTCGTTGCAGGTCGGCTTACGCATGGGAGTCGTCCTATCAAGCCGATGGTCAGTGGAAGATTCAGTTGTTTCACCCAATGGTGCGCTCTTGCCACAAACAGATGCACGGCGGCGACAAGAAACCTTCTTGAGTAATTCTCCCACCGGCAATCAAATTACGGGACTGAGCATCGGTCAAACCTCGCTCACCGTGGGCTTAGGATATACAATAGCCGTTGACCGCGCTTTCCATTTGCGTCCGGAATTCGTGCTAAACATTCCTCTCAGCAATCCGGCGAGTAACGCAGAATGGTCAAACCGCCTCAGTCTTCGTGCGGGCTTGAGCGTTTTGTTCAATACCGAAAAAATTCTTCCGATGCCCGACACGACGTTTGCACGAGATACAAACATTATCATTGTTGCCAGTAATGAAGCCGCCCGGACACTTCTTTTGCACAAAACAAGCGAGGTACAGCCGAGTGCTTATCCGAATGATGAACCGGCGAAAGTATTCATCAGCGAGCGCTATGAACGGCGTGTTCCCAAGCCAAAGCCGCTTTTGAGTGCAAGCGTAGATGCAGAATTTATCTTGCCCGGCGGTCAGCGCAAACGCAACGTGACGGTGGAAGCGGAAAGAACTGCCGTGTCGGTTATCCCACTTTTCCCAAGCGCGGATTCTCTCAGCCCGGAAGCAGGCGGTGTATCAAAAGCAAAGTATATTGAAAAACATATTGAGGCACTTCAGGGCTATTTTTCTTCCTACGGTCTGCATCTGCGCAAGCAGCAGAGCGGTACGGCAGCTACGATTCTTGCCGACACCATGATGCTGGCATCAGGCTTACCTCACGTTTCGTTCATGCCGCGTGTGGTGAGTGAGGCAGATTTACGCGGTATGCGTCTTTCCCTTTGGCGAACTATTAGCTCTGGAGACAAAGAAGGGAGCCGTCTTGTGAGCAAACAAACGGCACAAGAACGTATTGCTCTTTTCACAGATACGACTTCTCTACTTGCACCAAAGCCATTTCTCTGGAAACCCACCGAAATGCCGGAGCTATTTATCCGTCCCGAAGAACGCTTCATCTACCGATTTAGCGTTCTGGATGACGACAATCTCGAAATTCCTGCCGATTCAGGATTTATAAGCCTTCGCGCAGATGTCAGTCAGAAAGCACCAACGCAAGCGGTCAAACGCACTATTAGCATTTATGCACTTAGTCCCTCGCTCTGGGCAATGTACGAGGCACAGCCGGAAGTCTATAACGGGATACCAATCAGCTCCGCAAGCCGCGTCCGTATTATTTCATCGGGAAAAGTGTGTGGCGACATTCAACGCAAAAAGGACATAGAACGGCTCACAAGTATTATCCGCAAACATATTCCTCTTGCCGAACTGCGCTTCGACGATGCACTCTGCGAAGGCGAGATAACGACTTTTGACGCAAAAAAAATGCTCGAAGGTGATGTAACGCCCCGCAGCGAGCAGTTGTCGTATCTCTTTGTTGTTGTAGAACGCTAAAGCACAAAAAATCACACTGCATCACGATTCTACTTTTCTCTGTTCATCGCCTTGCAAATCTTTGAATCGCGCCAAATCATGCGCCAAATCTACCAAATTGCGCATTGTGCCTTGGCTTACGCCCAAATACACTTCTTCAAAGCGCTTCTTGAACGCTTCGTCGTCAGGCTCCACGGCAAAAAAAGCCAGTTGCTCTCGTAATTTCTGGACAGCTGATGAAAACTCATGTTCGACATTCTGATAACCGTCTTGAGCAGACGTGATTTTGCGCAGCGCTGCATACAAGCTCCACACCATTTTGCCTGTGAAAATGAGTGCATTAAATTCTTCAGCTGCACCCTTCGCAGCAGCAATTTCGAGTATTTCCCCTACATCATTTTTCTTGCGTAAATTAAAGCCTGTATATTCGTCAAAATAAGCAAGAACAGATTGTGTTTGTTCCGAAAGATTCATACAGTCTGGTATATTCTATAACTAATTGCAAAAATTATTGCCTTTTTTCTCTGGTTTTTTTGATTTATTACTCTGATTCATTATCCTGATTACTACTCGGCGGCATCGCCAACTTCGTCGCGGTGATGCTCTTCTTCCTTTTCTTTTTCTTCTTTGGGAATGGGTTTATACTTTACGCGCTGGTGCCCTGTACCGAGAAGATTTTTGACAAACGACTCTCGGATAACAGCCATTTCTCGCAAGGTTAAATCGCACTCTTCCAGCTGTTTATCAGCGAATCGTTCCTCGAAAATTTTATCAATAGCATCTTCGAGTTCGTCGCGGTCATTGGTGTCTATCACGTGCGAGACGGCTTCCACAGCGTCAGCAAGCATAAGAATACCGGTTTCTTTGCTGTTGGGTCGTGGTCCGATGTAGCGAAAATCATCCACATCCACTGTAATTTCTTTCTCTGGTGTTGATTTTTCCGCAGCCTCGTCGAGCGCTTTCACGTAGAAATACCGAATCAGCATCGTTCCGTGGTGCATCGGGATAAAATCAATAATGCGTTGCGGCAATTTATAGAATGTAGCAAGCTGAAGCCCTTCCTGTACGTGCTGACGAATGATTGCGGCGCTTTTATGTGGCGCTATTTTATCGTGTTTGTTCGCAATATTGATTTGATTTTCCACAAAGTATTCCGCTTTACGGACTTTGCCAATATCGTGAAAGAGCGCTCCTACTTTAACAAGTATGGGGTTTGCATCAATCGCCAGCGCTGCGCTTTCTGCCAGACGTGCCACCATGAGCGTGTGCTGGTAGGTTCCGGGCGCTTTTTCGTTGAGTTCCGTCAAAAGCGGATGGTTGACGTTATCATATTCCAGCAGGCGCAAATCCGAGGTGATGTTAAACATTCGCTCCAGCAAATACAGAACTCCAAAAGTAAAAATCGGACTAAGAACGGCACTCAGCGCGGCAAAAGCAATTTGCAAACCCAGTATCCCCATGGGAGTGCTGTATTTAAGCGCAAACATCGAAGCGGCGGCAGTGTAACCCAGAATGATAAAACTAATGGACTTGAAAAGCTGTGTCCGACTGCGAAGGTCACGCACGGTGTAGCCTGCAAACGTCCCCGCAACGACCATAGCAAGCGCTATTTCATAGTCGCGCCCGCGAATTGCTGCCGAGAGAAGCGCCATTGCTATCGTCGCAATAGAGGTCGTGCGCGAATCATACACGATGGCAATGAGCATCGAAAGTGCAGGAATCATCACAAAGTATTGGAGCGGCAAGGGCGATTGAATAATGCTTACCAGCCACGAAAGAAATCCTGCTACTACAAAAGCGGCACTGAGTCCGGCTAGTTGGGCATTGTCGTAGAAAAGCCGTTTACGAATGATGTACAAATACACCAGCAGCAGCGAGTAAATAAGCGCCGCGTGGAGCAAATTTGCCGCAAACGAACCCAGCGATTGATATTCGCTGTAATAGAGAAACCGTGTAAATTCCGACGAACGGAGCTTGTTCAGTGCCATTGCTGAAAGGGTCTCTCCTTTAGCAATTATCGTCTCGCCGCGTCTGACCATACCGAGCGTTTTGGGAACAGATTCCGCTGCTAAACGCCGGGCTTCTTCGGTGAATGTGGGAGAAAAAGCAATATTGTGATGCGTTAATTTTGGCAAAAGCTCGGCAGCAAGCGTTCGCTCAAGGTCATCAAAGTCTTGGCGAAGCATCTGGTCGAAAGCAGCCCGATACGAAGCCGAATCGTACAACTGACTTACGGACACCACCTCTTCCACTGTTGCCAAGCGCCTGATAATAATGTCCTGTGTTTTGAGTGATGTGAGCGCCACGTCTATAAAACCTTGCTTATAGACAATAGCTTGTAGCACGGAGCAGCGCTGCACGATATGGCGTACCTTCTTCTGCCGACGCGCTTCCGGCAGGGCAAAAAGCCGCGCTAGATTTTCCGCCGAAAAGCCCGTTACGCGCTGCATTTGCGCGGGGTCGGCGGCTTCACCACTTGCGAGCGACTGCTCGATGCTTTCCAAAGCCGTGAGTGCGATGTCACCCTCTTGGCTTGGCACGAAGACTGATGAAACCTGCTCTCGTGCCGCTCGGACTTCACTTTCATATTGCACTTTAGGTTTGTAAATCGGAAAATTTGTTTCAGCGACAAGTGATTCTTGCTGCCATTCTGCGCCAATGCTTAATTGCTGATACAGACTCCGATTGAGCGGAAAAAACAGCGTTACTAAAAATGTTGCGGCAGCAACAATCCCGAAACGCACTCGCCGCATATACCGCCAGCCCTCGCCGCTCGTGGAGAGTTCTTCTTCAGTTTCTTTTTCGAGTTCCGTTTCCAGTTTCTCGAAGAGTGTTTGTTCACTTTTGCCCATCGGTAGAAGTATGAATGACGAGTGAGAAATTTACGGGGTTTGGCGACCATTGTGGTATGCCATCTCTACAATTGCTTGTGCTATATCTCGCGCTGCATCGGGCTTGGCAAATGGTGTCAGCGAGCGCATCATTGCTTCTTGGGCAAGAGTATTGCCGAGTAATCCTTGCACCGAAGCAAACAGTCGTTCTTTTACCTCAGCATCGTGCAAAAGGATAGCAGCACCTTCGGTCTGAAGAGCAAGCGCATTGGCTGTCTGATGATCATTCGCAGCTTGAGGAAAAGGCACAAGAATAGCGGGTTTGCGAATAATTGCCAATTCTGCAATCGTTGTGGCTCCGGCTCGGCACACCACCACATCAGCAGCAGCGTAGGCGGAAGCCATGTCTTCGACAAATTGCATTACATGAGTGCCATCCGTATTGACGTTGGTGCTTGGTGTATAACTTTTGCCTGTCTGCCAGAGAACCTGAATACCGAAAGCGCGAAACTGCTCTAATGACGACAAAACCGCCGAATTGATAGACCGCGCACCCAGACTTCCCCCAAAAATAAAAACGGTTGGTTTGTCTGCCTGAAGACCAAACATTGCACGAGCGCTGGCTTTATCCGGCAATACGCTGAGATTGGAACGCACAGGATTACCCAGCACTTCCACACGAGAAGCAATCGAAGGTGAAAAATGCTGACGAGATTCCTCGAAGGCAGCATAAATCCTTGTTGCTCTGGGGGCAAGACGTTTAATTGTTTTACCCGGCAACGCATTCGATTCCATAAGGAAAAGCGGAATACCGAGCTGGGAAGCTGCCAGACCGACGGGATAACTCAGGTATGCTCCGGCACAAATCACGCAATGCGGCTGCGTTTCGCGGAGAATGTGACGTGCTCGCAAGACTGATTGCAGGATGCGGAAGGGCAGTTTGAGGGTATTGAGAGAAACAAGTTTTTGCAGTCCCGTTATCGGAATCGTATAGAACGAATAACCGTGCTTTGGCACGATTGTTGCTTCAATACGGTCTGACGTACCGATGAACTCTATCCGGCAGTGATTATCCGTCAATCGGGCAAATTCTTCCGCAACGGCAATAGCGGGAAACAAATGTCCACCCGTACCGCCGGCAGCGATAAGTGCTTTGAAAGGTGTTGATTTCGTTGATGTTGTGTTCATTCTACTTTAGAAGAAATTCTACTTGCTGTTGCCCAAAAATACGCTACATTTGCGCACGTTTCCAATCTGTATGTTTCAAATTGCCATTTTTTCCAATAGATTATGATGACATTTATCCAATTTTTCATGCGCCTTGTCGCTCTGTCGGCAGTATGTATCCTGTCTGTCGGCATTTTGCCCGGTCAGACGACCGATAATATTGTGCGCTCTAAACTTCGCCAAGTCGCACTTGGCAATACAAGCGATGTTCGGGCTGAACTGCCGGAACTTCTGAGAACCTATCCCAACGATGCAGGAATTCAGTTTCTCAATGCCACACTTCTTGCCGACGGTGCGAAGGCATTGCCGCTTTTTGTTCGTATTATTCGTGAGAATCCGCAGAGCATCTGGGCAGACGACGCTCAATGGCGTGTTGTGCAGGTGTATGCTTTGCGCAAAGATACAGCAAATGCGCGGTCTGAATTGCAAAATTTTCGCAGAAACTATCCGACATCAGAATTTTTGCTCTTTGCCGCAGAGATTGTGAAATCTACCGTTGGCTTGCCGCCGACCTTTACGACCTATCGTAATCCCGTCATTGTCGCCTCCACAGCACGCACCTTGACAACTTCTGCGCTCACTAAACCAAAAACAGAAACCGCCATACCCAAAGCAGAGCCAAAAACAGAAACACCCAAGACAGAGCCAGCGAAAGCGGAAACTCCGAAGCCCGAATCACGCAAGCCCGAAGGAATAAAAACCGCAACAGCGACATCCGAAACACCTATTGAGGAACACTATACGCTTCAAGTGGGCTTGTACAGCTCACGAGAAAGCGCAATTGCGGATGTCCAAAAACTCTTGAAAGCCCGGTTGCGGTCGGATGTTGTCGAAAAAAGTACGGACGGAGCAGGGCGTTTTGCCGTTACGGTCGGGAATTACACGTCACGCGAGGCAGCCGAAAGAGCCAAATCGGTGGTGCAAAAAGCCTGTACGTGTGTGCCGTTTGTCGTTGCCAAGTAAATCTCTTCGGCGCGTCATCGTTCAAACGTCCGAAAAAAATGTTTCTTGAGGAATTATGGTTGGACAAAAGCGAACAATGTAATAATTTCCACCCATTGTTCAGTCTGCGATAACTTTTACTTGTTTCATACTTTTCACGGAAGGTTTGTGCTATGAATAGAGAGATTCACTCCTGGTGGAGTCCACGCCTCGATAAAAACATGGAAATTGCTGTGTATGGTCATTTCGGACCGGCATTGCTCATGTTTCCCAGCGCGGCTGCGGATTATCTGGAATATGAACGCTTTTACATGATTGATTCGATTGCGCCCTATATCGAAGCAGGAAAAATAAAAGTCTTTTCGATAAACAGCATCAATGCCGAAAGCTGGCTCAACCGCAAGATGCAGCCGCATCACAAAGCAATCCGCCACCAGTCGTATAATTACTACATTTTCGATGAAGTAGTGCCGTTTATTCAAATGCACTGCCAAGGACACACACCCATCATTACCACAGGCGTTTCGCTGGGTGCACTTCACGGCGCAAACGTGTTTTTCCGTCGCCCTGATCTTTTCTCCGGCACTGTCGCCATGAGTGGTGTCTATGACCTGACGCAATACTCTGACGGCTTTTTCAACGAGGATTGCTATTTCAATTCGCCGATGCACTATCTCCCCAACTTGAGCGACCACAACACGTTGGAGCAGATGCGTCATTCGCGTATCACGATTATGAGCGGACAAGGAGCATACGAAGCACCCGACGCTTCGAGAGCGCTCTCGAACGTTCTCAATGCAAAAGCCATTCCTCACGAATTGGATGTCTGGGGCTATGATATGCGCCACGACTGGCCTACATGGCGAGCAATGTTGCCGTATTACATGGAAACACACTTCTGACTTCTGTCCTTCGGTATTATACATTTTGCAAGCGCACACCTGTTCCAGAACACGTGTGCGCTTTGTGCTTCACTATTGATGCTTCCACCATTGATGCACTTACCATTGGTACTTCACCACGCACACCGAAAGCCTTTTATCAGCATTGCGAAAAAGAAATTTGTTTCTCTGCCTGTTGTGCCTTATACTTGAAAGTTCGTAACCTCGCGGCACTTTAGGTACAACTTAGGTACAGCGCTTCCTTTCACGACTTGTTACCTCATTGTCTATGTCCACTGCTCCACAGTATGCTCAAGACACCGCACAATCGGCGGCGTTAAAAGAAAGCCTTGGTAATTCGCTTCTTATCAATACCGTCAAACTCTTTAGTCTTCTGGCTAAAGCAGACAGTAATGTTTCGCAGGCAGAGCGCGACTATGTGAGGTTTTATCTGGACTCCATTTATCATGCTCCCGTAGCGGAATATCTCTACGAACAGTTTGAGCATTTTCTTTCGGAGAATATAGACGCAGAGCAAGCTGCGGCACAGATTCGCACAGGGTTTTCATACGAGAACCGAGTCTTTATTTTGATGAAAGTCTATGAACTTGCCGCTTCGGACAGCATGGACGACGTAGAGCGCGACACCGCACGGCGCATAGGACGAATGATTGGACTAACCGACCCTGACATTTGCAAGGTGGAGAGCATTTACGATTTACCTTCTTCGGAAACACTGGAAATCGCAAAGCAGTCCGAAATTATTTCTATTCACATCGGCGACGACCCGCATTTATACGACGTTGTGCTGCCCATTCCACTCTTGGACGTGGAAGTATTCAAGATTCGTAGCATCTACATCATTCTTCAGAAAAACGACAAGCATCAAGTGAAGGTAGGCGGTGTGCCGATTGCAGGCAAGACCTCACGCAATCTGCTCAACGCCACGAAAATTCAGCACAACCAACCTATTTCGGTCAATAATTACAGCATCAATTTTGAGGATTTAAGCTATTATTTCCACCTCAAGACCAAGACGCTGCTTGGCTTTGCGCTCTTCGTTTCGCGGCGTATTATTGAAGAACGCAAGACCACAGAGTTCGTGCTTTCCCAGATGCCGAGCATGGATGATGTTCTTTTGATTGAGTTTACCAAACTCTTCATCATCCTGACACCGCTCGGCATGACCGATTCTGACCTCGGCAAACTTGCCAATGAATTGGTTGTGAATGGTCGCCCGGTCGAAACGCAAATCTACGTCAACCTGAACGACAGCGTTCTTATCGGCAACTGCCCAATAAACCTACGCAAACTCGCCTTCCAATACGGTCTAGAGAGCGAAGTCTTTACGTTCAATCCCAAAAATGAAACGTGCACGATTGGAAATTATGAAGGCTGCGACGTTGTCTTCCACGACGGCATAAGCAAACACTGGCAAATCAAGGTCTTCCGCAGTCAAAATGCTGCTGGTGCAAGCGAGTACAACCTCGACCCCACGGGATGCCCGCACCGAGTGGGCTACAACGGCAGAACACTTAAAAAGCTAGAGCCTGTCGCCGCCGAGTGCCATATTTTTATTGCCAAGCAAGTCTTTCATTGTTCATTTTTGGGCGGAGTTGTGCGCTCCGAGCCGTTCCGCTTTCGAGATTTTATTGCTCGCAGTGTCCGCTTTTGTTTCCAAGACAACACGCTGGCGCTTGACGATATTTCCTTCGAGATTGATTACGGCGACCTCGTAGCCGTCATGGGTCCGTCGGGCTGCGGTAAATCCACGCTCCTGAACATCATTAACGGCTATAACAAACCCAACGACGGCAATATCGAAATCAATGCCTACGACCTTCACCATGATTATCAAGCGCTCAAAGACTATCTTGGCTACGTGCCGCAAGACGATTTGCTCTTTGAGAATTTGACGGTCTATGAAAATCTTTTCTACAACGCCAAATTGCGCCACCCTGACGTATCCGACGAAGAAATCACGGCGCTTGTCGAACAGACAATTATTGACATTGACCTTGTTGAAAAGCGGGATATTAAGGCAGGAAGCCCCACGCAGCGCACCTTGTCAGGCGGGCAGCGCAAGCGAGTCAATATCGGACTGGAACTGCTTGCCGATGCTGATGTGTATTTTCTGGACGAACCCACTTCTGGCTTGTCGTCGAAGGATTCCGAAAAAATCATTGAGCTTTTGCAACGTCTCACGCTCAAAGGCAAAATCGTCTTTGTGGTCATTCACCAGCCCAGCTCGAAAATTTACAAAATGTTCAGCAAAATTTTGTTCCTTGACAAAGGCGGTAAAACGGCGTTCTTTGGCGACAACATGGCAGCGCTGGCGTATTTCAAGACGCATTCTATGGAATCGCACGTCACCTCATCGCCCGTCAATCCAGAGACAGCCGCAGAAATGGTCGAGTGTCCGGTTTGCAAAAATGTTGAGCCGGACTTGCTCTTGGAAACCCTCGAAGAACCGCTTCGTGACATTGACGGCGTACCGCTTTCGCAGCGCAAATACGCGCCGATGTATTGGAAAGAGAAGTTTCTGGATTACCGCTCGTCCGTCCACCGTTTGACGATTGAAGACAGCGAGCGAGTATCGCTGCCACCGCCACGCGCACTCAGCCCGTCGGAAAAATGGGCACAGTTCACTTCGCTTTTGAAACGCAACTTCACGAACAAATTCCGCGACCGCTCGAATCTCATCATTACCTTCCTTGAAGCGCCCGTGCTGGCATTGGCGGTCAGTTTTATTTTGCGCCATGCGGCAGGATTGGGCGTAGAATACAGCTTTTTCCAAAATGATAACGTTCTTGTTTTTATCTTTTTGTCGGTGATAATTTCCACCTTTTTGGCAATCACTAATAGCATTGACGAAATCATCAAAGATGCTGCTATTCTGCTGCGGGAACGGATGCTGAACATTGGAAATGTGAGCTATTACGCCTCGAAATTTATTACGTTGGTCGCTTTTTCGGTTCTGCAAAACGCACTCTTTATCGGCTTTGCCTTTCCGGTGTTGCAGCTTGGCGAACTCTATTTGCCGTATTTGCTTTTCCTCACACTGGTCTCGATAGCCGGCACTGCCATTGGTTTGCTCGTCTCGGCGCTTCCCAATTTGTCTTCCAAAGCAGCGTTCAATATCGTTCCGCTTATTCTTATTCCGCAAATTATTTTTGGCGGAGCGCTTATCACGTATAGCAAAATGGATCACCTCAAGTTCAAGCCGGGACGAGAGATACCGGAGATTTGCCAAATCATTCCGGCTCGCTGGGCATACGAAGGATTGATGACAATGCAGGATGCCTACAACCGCTTCCAAAGCAAAGACGATGCCTTGCAAGCGGTTGCAAAAAATATTCTCAGCGTCTATGACGTGCGCGACGAGGCGGTGAAAGAACGCGAGGCGATCATAGCAGCTGATTCGACCGCCGCAACCGTTCCCGCGCTCCAAAGCAAACTTGCCGAAGTCACGCGCACTATCGAAAATGCACAACGCACCATCAACGAATACGAACAAAATAAAGCCTCGCTGGACTCGACGGTCGAGCAACACCGTTTGCTGTACCAAGACAAATACGGCAATCAAGAAATTCACCGCCAAATCATGGAAGCGCAAGATAAACTGGGCGCAATAATCGCCCGCACCGACAGCACAACCGGTAAACCGCTTATGGATAAATCAAGCATCGGGCTATTTAACTATCCAATGCTGATTGCTGAAAAGCGCATTCCTTTGACAACAACAAGCATACCGACTGTTTTCTACAACGCTGTTGTACTGGTGTTGATTTCAATTCTAGCCGTTATTGCTGCTTTGGGATTATTAGCATTGCGCGAAAGATTACTTGATGCAGTGCAGCGCATGACAAAAATTTTCCAACGAAAGAGTTAAAAACACGCCTAACAAAGGATTATACCGTGGCAATTTTCCGCTTGACCGATTCTCAACCTGTTGTATTTCTGCTACCCGACGACAACGACGAGCGTAGTGCAGCTGCGCTTGCCGGGCTTTTAGCAGAAAAAAAAGTTCCGTTTCATATCTTTGCTGACGAATACGACGAGGACTTGCTGCCATATTCAGCCTACATTCTGGACGATATTGCTGCATCGCCCTCACCGCCGCACTTGGTGATAGACTGCACCATTCTTCCGATTCCCACACCCAATCCATTTTTGATGGATGCACTGGCAGCGTATCCGAATCTTACTTTGCTTTCCGCCACGCCGAACTTCACAGCAACACAACTCTCCGCAATGCTGGACGTTCCGAACGTTGCCCGCGTCAATCTTGTGTCCGGCTTCTTTCCGGCTGCCGAGGTGCTGGAATTTACACATTCGCTTACAATGAGCAGAGAAACACTGCTTCAGACCGAGAAATTTCTGGGCGGTTTGGGTTTGCAGTTGGAGAAAATTGACGACATTGTGGGATTTATCACCCCCCGTATCGTGGCGATGCTGGCAAACGAAGCCGCGTTTGCCGTGATGGAAGGCGTATCCAGCGCGGCGGAAATAGACGAAGCCATGCGGCTTGGCACGAATTACCCGAAAGGACCGCTCGAATGGGCGGACGAAATCGGCTTGGATACCGTTGTGACCATTCTGGATGCACTCTTTGGTGAATACAAGCAAGAGCGTTATCGGGCGTGCAGACTGCTCCGGCAGTATGCCTCCGCGGGCTGGACAGGGCTGAGGGCAGAAAAGGGTTTTTATGCGTATTGACAAAACAATTGTGTAATTTTGAAGATTACAGTTGATTTTTCTGCTCAGACAATCACCATGAAATACGCAAAAATTTATATCCCAATTCTCCTTCTCATTCTCGCTAAACTTTCGTTTTCACAGTTTGGTACAAAAGGCAGTTTTGGTTCGCCGGAGAATCCCATTCGCATAGCGCTTGTTCCCTCGCAGGAAGCGGGCAAAGTGATAACCAGCACGAACAAACTTATTGAAATTCTCAAGGCTCAAACAGGCTATTCTTTCGTTACCTACACGCCCTCGAACTACATTGTCGCGGTCGAAGCATTTGGCTCCAACAAAGCAGACATCGGCTTTCTGAACTCCTTCAGTTACATTCTCGCAAATAGTAAATATGGTGCAGAGGCGGTGCTCAAAATCGTTCGTCGGAACGGCGACACTACGTACGGCGGGCAGTTTATTGCGCACGTTGATAGCGGTATTGATTCGATTCAGCAATTACAAGGCAAGCGCGTTGCCTACGTTGACCCTGCATCAGCTTCGGGATATATTTTGCCCAAAGCAAAGCTCCAGCAAGCCGGCATTACGCCCGCACAAGAAGTCTTCGCACAGCGCCACGACAACGTTGTGATGATGATTTACCAGCGCCAGGTAGATGCAGGTGCTGCGTATTATTCCGACCCCGACAGAAAAACAGGTGAGATTCAAGATGCTATCGCGCTTGTACTGAAGCAATACCCTGATGCAAAAGAGAAACTAAAAAGCATTGGTTTTACCGAACGCATTGCCAACGACCCCGTGATGTTTCGCAAAGATTTTCCACGCGAAATGCGCGACAAAATCGTCTCTGCTTTAGTAATGTATGCTAATTCGCCCGATGGCAGAAAAACAATGTCCGGTATGTACGGCATCGAAGGCTTGCTTCCCTGCCGCAACGCAGACTACGAGCCGCTCCGCCAAATGCTCAAAGCACAAGGAATGGACGTAGAAGAGCTTATTCGTAAATCAAAAAAATAACTTTTTCACGAGGACTATGAAAACCACACTTTTTCTTCGCAAAGCTGTTTGTACAGCACTTTTCTCAATAAGCAGCCTTTGCTTCATGAGCGTACACGACGCATACAGCGCACCGATGCACCCGCTCACTGCCAGCATTGCTCCAGTGCTGAACACCTATCAAACTCTTTCCTTTCGTACACTGCGCCTCTATATTCCGGGCAAGAAACCACCACAAGACGTGATGGAATTCAACGGCAAAAGCGTTGAAGTGATGGGCTTTATGGCAGCACTCACGCAACTCGACGATATTGACGAATTCGTGCTCGCTTCTTCGCCGCCAATGAACTGCTTTTGCCATCCGCCGCTTCGCGTAAATGAAGTTGTTTTTGTACAGATGAAAAAGGGCAAAACCACCCAGTACAAAGGCGGTGTCGTGAAAGTACGCGGCAAACTTGTCGTGAATACTAACGTTGGTGATGAATTTGCCGACATCATGTACACGATTGAATGTGACGAAGTGCAATAATTCTTGCCGGACGGGACACGGATAAAACTGGATGTGAGCGGATAAACACGGATTTTTCCTTATTCACCATTTGGTATATTTCAATGTGATGTCACTTAGCATCCGTGAAGATCTATCTTCATCTGTTCCACCCGTGTCCCAAAAACAACCGAATCATACTTTATCTTTTCCCAATGATAGACCGCTATACACGCCCGCAAATGGGCGCAATCTGGAGCGATACCAACAAATATCGCATTTGGCTCGACATTGAAATCGCTGCCACCGAGGGGCAAACCGAACTCGGTGTTGTTCCCCGCGAAGCGCTTGAAACCATCAAAGCAAAAGCAAATTTCGACGTGAAGCGTATTCTCGAAATAGAGGAAACCACCAAGCACGACGTTATCGCTTTTCTGACCAACGTAGCAGAATACGTCGGCGAACCGGCGCGGTACATTCACCTCGGCATGACTTCCAGCGACGTTCTGGACACGTGTTTATCGGTGCAACTCAAGCAAGCAGGCGAACTTCTCTTGCAAGCATTGGAGCGCCTCCGTGACATTACCGCGCGGCGGGCGGAAGAATTCAAATACACGCTTTGCATCGGGCGCTCGCACGGAATACACGCCGAACCAACGACGTTCGGTTTGAAATTTTTGCTCTGGCACGAAGAGTGCAAACGCAATATCACACGCCTCCAACACGCCATTGAAACGATTGCAGTGGCGATGATTAGTGGGGCGGTCGGCACATACGAACACATTTCTCCGAAGGTGGAAGAACACGTCGCTCAAAAGCTAGGCTTGCAGGCGGACACCGTGACAACGCAAGTCATCCAGCGCGACCGCCACGCGGAGTTTTTGTCCGTCTTGGCAATTATTGGCGCGTCGTTGGAAAAAATTGCGGTGGAAATTCGCCACTTGCAGCGCACGGAGGTTTTGGAAGCGGAAGAGTATTTTTCCAAAGGGCAAAAAGGCAGTTCTGCTATGCCACATAAGCGCAATCCGATTGTCTCGGAGCGCATTTGCGGCTTGGCGAGGCTTCTACGCGGAAACGCAATAGCGGCACTGGAAAATGTGGCTCTCTGGCACGAGCGCGACATCTCGCACAGCAGCGTGGAGCGCGTCATTTGCCCTGATTCCACGATTGCACTTGACTATATGCTGCACTTGATGAACAATTTGCTGGACAATTTGCTTGTCTATCCCGATGTAATGCGCCGCAACCTTGATATTACCTGTGGTCTGACGTTCTCGCAAACCGTGCTTTTGGAACTCGCCCGGCGCGGCGCATCCCGCGAGGATGCGTATGCAATGGTACAGCGCAACGCAATGCAGACATGGCAGGAGCGCAAGCCGTTTTTGGATTACCTCAAAGCCGACGCAGACATTGCCAGCTATCTTTCTCATGCAGAATTGGACGAAATTTGCAACCTCGAAAAATCAACGCGCAACGTGGATGCAATCTTTGCGCGGTGCGGGCTGTGAGATGTTCGTAGAAGACGGCTACACAACGCTCATCTCACGCATGGACAACACAGAATTCGGTTGCAACGCTTGCAACTGTGATTCGCGCACCGTTACGACATCAAGAGTATTGCCGAGAGCATCAAAAATTTCAAGCTCATAGCCGGGTTCACGTTCTTGAGCGCCTGAAAGCGGTTCGTAATACTCTACCACGGTACCAATATCACCTCTAACAAGACCATGTTCTATAAGGTCTTCCGTGAGTGCAACTCTCGAAAATAATCTGTACTTCATTGCAATCGCTCCTTGTCGGGTCAAAGGGTAACAAAACGATATTCTTGTGTAGCGCTATCCAAAATCCAAATACTGACAATAAACAATCGCTTGCCGTTTGGACTATTCAGTGCACCACGAATACTGTATTTTTTTCCGTAGGGAGTATCGGCAATCCATTCAGCCGATAGCGTCAGTATTTGCTCCCGCAATGCTTTTTCCAGTACCTGCCAATTATTGCGTTCAAAACCGCCGAGAGATAAAAATATAGATTTATCGTCTTCCTCTTTGGGAAGCAACAAATAATCCCGCACCTTCTCTGGCGCAATAATTGTTTCGGGCGGCAAGTAAATGTTCATGGCAGTACACAATGTACAGCTTGAATTCAAGCATTGCTTTGAACTTCATAAAACTACACAAATTTATGGGTTCCGCAAAGCAAGGGTAAAAATAGGTTATAGCATTTTAACAATGCACCCGAAAGTAGTCTCCAAGCCGCTTCTCGCCATATACGGGCGCGACACACTCATGCGTGGCAACATACGCCAAGAACTCGACCAAATCACCGATTCGGCGGTTGAACGGCGAAACGAGCGGCTTCATCAGGGTGGGTATGAACGCAGGAATGTTCATCACGCGTGGTTTTTTACCAAGCGCAGCAAAGGCGAGTTCCGCAATTTCCTGCCGTGTGAATGTCTCCGGTCCACCGATATTCATTTCCAGATTGCCCTGCTTCAGAGCCGCTTCCGCGCAGGCTTTGGCAACGTCTGCTTCGTGAATGGGATTCGTCCGCGCTTTCCCATTGCCGATGACTGAGGCAATACCGCTTTTCGCCATCCCCAGAAATTCCAGATTTACATAGAAAAACCCCGTCGGGCGCACAATGCCATATTCCAAGCCTGATGCCTTCAGATGCCGCACAAATGCTTCGTGCGCGTTGGTGTAGGCAGTCGGCATGGACTCAGCACCGAAGGCTGATAAATACACAAAGCGCTGCACTCCTGAGCGCTTGGCTTCTTCCAAAAGGTTCAGATTTCCTTGCAAGTCCACCTCCATAAACGAGCGTTTATCGCTCATCGCTCTCAAGTCTAAGGATGCTCCGACCGTGGAAATGACCGTATGCACACCCTCGCACGCACCTCGCAGTGTGGAGGTATTAAGCACATTGGCTTCGACGATGCGGTTTGAACTGGCTTGTGAATCTGAAGAAAACGTTGTCCGCGAGCGCGTCAGCAAGGACAAGGAGTGTTCGCCCGAAAGATGCTCCACAAGATGCTTGCCGACTGCTCCGCCCGCTCCTGCTATGAGTATGTTCTGCTTGTTCATGGTTGTAGTTTTTTGGTGATGGAAAAATTAGAACAAATGTTCTATTACTCAAATCTAGCGAATTTTTTGAATTAGAACAAATGTTCTACGATAAAAAATATAGATTCGTTTTCTGTCTTCTGATTGCTTAAAACGGACAAATTATGTAGCTTTGAAGCTATCAAACTTTTTGATTGGTGTCTTCCCAACGAATATTTGAAATCATGAGTCCAGTCAAAAACATTCTGTGCTTGTACTTGAAATTTTTGTTTTGTACGGTTATTTTTTGTGTTTTAATAGCACATCACAGCGCACTCGCTCAAGCATTCGATCCCACGTTTGCCCGCATTGGAACACTCTACGGCACTGTGCGTGATGCCGTTACAGGAAGACCGATAACAAATGCAACCATTAGTCTCGCCGGACGCACCACCCAAAGCGACAGCACGGGATATTATGTACTGCGTGATCTTCCTACTACGCTCAAAGCAGACTTTTATGCCTTGAAGCGCTTCGGGCGCTTACCACTGTATTCCGACTTTCCTCTTATGATGCAGGAAGGGATGACAGAAATTCTGACGACAACAGCAGCGAATTATGCTACTTATAGTTACAATCAAATCTCTATCAATCCTCAAGAACGCACGGAACTCAATATTACGCTGAATCCGCAAACTCCTTCGACTAATATTGGTGGGTATAGGATAGTCTTAACGTGGCAGCAAAGACCATACGACCTTGATACATATTTATTAACACCGCCAATAAATGATACAACGTGGATACTTACGTATTATAGAAGGGGTTATTCGACACAATCGCCTTTTGCTACTCTCGACAGAGATGCAAGACAGGGGTTTGGTCCGGAAACTATCACTATTCGACGCTTCTTTCCAGGTACTTATAAATATTCTGTCCTTAATGTAGGTGCAAAGACTAATTCAACTATACTTCCACTGGGTGGTTGCGGAGCAACGGTAGAAGTGTATAGCGACAGCGGACTTGTTCGGCGGTTTGTTGTTCCCGATGTTGGTGACAGGCTCCTTGATTGGTGGCACGTTTTCACGATTGACGGCGCGACAGGACGCATTACGCCAGTCAATGTCCTTGACAGTA
>JANYDO010000236.1 GCA_025363605.1 Candidatus Kapaibacterium sp. | reverse complement strand
CGTCGAGCAGCATCGCCGCGATTACCTCACCGAGCAGCTCACAAAAGAATTTAACTTTGCGCTGGATAATCCATAAACCTCATGCCCAAACCCCTGATTTTATCTATTGTCGGCGCACGTCCGAATTTTATGAAAGTAGCGCCTTTGCACCGTGCCTTTGCCAAGCCTGATGTTGCAGCGCTTGTGGAGCATCGGATTGTTCACACAGGGCAGCACTACGACGCTGCTATGTCGGACGCATTTTTTCGCGACCTCGAAATGCCTGCACCCGCGTATTTTCTTGGTGTCGGCTCCGGTTCTCATGCCGAGCAAACTGCCAAAGTGATGATTGAATTTGAAAAAGTGTGTCTTGAGGCAAAGCCAGCACTGGTGCTGGTGGTGGGCGATGTCAATTCGACGATTGCCGCCACGCTTACCGCTACGAAGCTAGGCATCCCCGTTGCACACGTAGAAGCGGGCTTACGAAGCGGTGACCGCACGATGCCCGAAGAACTGAACCGCATTGCCACGGATGCGCTTTCTGACTATGCTTTCGTTACCGAGCAAAGCGGAGTGGACAATCTTCTTCGTGAAAATTTCCGCAAAGAGCGACTGTATCTGGTCGGCAATACGATGATTGATTCGCTCCATTTTGCATTGCCCAAAGCACGTCAATCCACGATTCTGCCTGAACTTGGCGTTGCTCCGAAAGAATATGCGCTTGTCACGCTGCACCGTCCCTCGAATGTGGACGATGCTGTGCAGTTGCAAGCACTGACGGAAATGCTGCTGGACGCAACGAGTGGATGTGCCGTCGTGTTCCCTGTGCACCCGCGTACGCGCAAGAATCTGGAACGCTTCGGGTTGCTGGAGCGTATCGCACAGAACCCGCGCTTTATTCTCACCGAACCGCAAGGTTATGTGAATTTCCTTGCACTGATGATGAACGCTCGCTTTGTGATGACTGATTCCGGTGGTGTGCAGGAAGAAACCACCGCGCTGGGCGTACCGTGCCTGACGCTGCGCACCACGACAGAGCGCCCTGTTACTTCCGAACTTGGTACAAACATTCTCGTTCCGCCCACGCAAGAAAACATACACGCTGCGCTACGGAACGCTCTCAACGGTGTGTTTCGTCAGGATTCCGTGCAGCCTTCTGTGCCGCCGCTGTGGGATGGGAAGGCAGCAGAGCGCATTGTAACGATTATTCTGCGCGAGTGTTTATCCCAATGACAGCAACATCTCTTTTCACCAATAGAACTTTCGCAAACTGTCCCTGTTTGCTGTCATTCCGACGCAGGTCGGAATCTATCGGAAACGTGTACGCGGCATGGATACCGACCTACGTCGGTATGACAGATGCGATTTGCGAAAGTCCTAACCAATTTTCACCGCTTCTCCCCAAACCCGAATGAATATTTTCCGTCCCGATAATCTCAAGGCAACTGCCCTTCTCACTCTTTCCGGCGTGATGCTTGGTATAGGTTTCGCACCGCTTCCGCTTGGTGTGCTGGCGTATTGCGGTTTTTTACCGCTATTGCTTGTACTAGAGCGTACGAGTGGTATCACGCAGACGCTCCGGCGCTTGTATTGGACGTTTTTCGTGTTTCATGGCGTAAGCAACTGGTGGGTGAGTTCGTGGCAGCGCGAATCAGACCCATACTTGATGGCAGCCGGAATCGCGCTTTGGCTGGGGCATCCGTTCTTTTTTGCCGTGCCGATGTTTGGTTATACTTTTTTGCGCAAACGTCTCGGACGCGCTTCGGCGCTGGTGGCGCTGCCTTTTTTATGGACGGCGTTTGAGTGGCTGCATGGCTTAGGCGAAGCCTCGTACCCGTGGCAAGCGCTTGGCTACACGCAGGCGTTTTATACGCCGCTTGTCCAAATCGCTGATATAGCGGGCGTTTGGGGGCTTTCGTGGTGTATCGTTGTTGTCAATGTTTTGCTTGCGGCGTGTTATTTTACGTTTCGAGAATTACCACAAAGCGGCGAAGCCTTCGCGGTGCGCTTGACAAAGGTTCTGTATTTGTGCCGCTTGCAGATTGTTGGCTTGGTTGGCTTGATGCTCAGTGTGCTTGGGTATGGTGTCTGGCAGGTGCGTCAGTTTCAGCACGAAGCGCTCGTGAAATCGCATCAAAGCGTGACGGTAGGCGTGATTCAGCCGAACATCAACCCTTGGGGAAAGTGGCAAGGCAGCGCTCAGGAGCAGGTTGCACTGCATTTGCATTTGGCGGATTCTTTACGGAATAATCTGCCGGAAGGCA
>JANYDO010000515.1 GCA_025363605.1 Candidatus Kapaibacterium sp. | reverse complement strand
CCCAAAGCTCCACGCCAGAACCACCTCCGCGTGGTCTGCCGAAATTAAATGCGCCGAATTGCAAATCATTGACACCAAAGCCTTGCAGGAATACCACCGCAAACATGACGGTGTGAATTAAATACCAGTGAATGAGGTAATAAAAAAGAGGCACTTTTCCATAAACAGAAATAATGTCCGTTATTCGATTTTTCACGCTGTCCATAAAAGACAGTACAAGAAATGTGATGCCCAGAGTGACGAGTACAAACAACAGTGACGGCGGGTATTTGGTAACATTGATGAACGACAAAAAGGTGAACAAACCCGTTTGCTGCGAAGCCCAATGCGCAGGGTCGCCATAGACATTCGAGAATCGAAGGAGGCTGAAAAGCGCCAGCGACGCTATACCAATCCACAGAAATACTTTTTTGCGCTGCTCGGTAGATGCCTCAAAAAGCGTTCCGCACGCAAACCCCGCCAACAGAATTCCTGCCCACGGCAGAAGCGGATAGCTCACCAAAAACTTGAAATTTGTCGTAAGCGCAAAGAGTTTAGGACGGAAGAGTACAAAAAAAGCATTATCTAAAAACGGGTATTCGGGGAAAGTTCGCCCATCCAAAAGATTATGTCCAACAATGATAATGAGACCTATCGCCCCAATCGCTCGTGGAGGCAAAGTGAGAAGCAAAGACAAGATAACGAGTCCCGCTCCAATCGCACCAATAACTTGCAGCATCAAGATATTGAAATGAATGTCCCACCAAATCCCGAAATTTATCACCGTAAATTCGAGTACAATGAGCCAAATGCCTCTGGTGAGCAGAAAGTTTCGACTCGCGGCAACATTTTGGCTATTCTTTAAGGAAATATACGCCGACGTTCCCGATAGCAGCACAAACGTAGGAGCGCAAAGGTGAGTAATCCAGCGCGTAAAAAAAAGGAAAGGCGTTGTGGTGGCTAAGTTCGTGGGGTCTTGGGTCAGTGACGTAACGTGCATGAGGTCGCGCACGTGATCTAATGCCATGATGACCATGACCAAACCTCTCACAAAATCAATGCTATTGATGCGTTTCATGGTTTTTCCTTGTGTAACGGTGATTCTGCCGTGAGTTCCTTCAAAAGTCGCTGAACGTTTGCAACGATGCTATCGCGCGCAGTACTGTATTTTTCGCTGACAGGCGGTACATTCTGCCAGCGCTGCATGGAAGCACTGGTGCTATACGATGCGGGTATGGGACAGAAAAACACCGTCCGCTTTGCAGCGTCGCAGTCCGATTGTGTGAGCTTTGGTGCAGGCTTTTGCGGAGCGGCGAGGTTGTCGTTTTTCAGTCCGGCAATAACGCTTGCCATTAAGGAATCTTGCGGCTCTGTACCACGCGCAACGGCAATGTACGGAAGTTTTCGCTTGTGCGCCAACTTGTTGAAATACGCCGCAGCAATGACGCTTTTTGCTACGCCGTGTTCGCAGACAAAGACGATAGTGGATTCCTTCGCCGTCGTGGGTTTGTTTTTTGTTGGCGAGGCAAGAATACTAACCGTAAGGCTACACACAATAATCATTACAAGCATGGACTTGCCGCAAGCACAAGTATTTAGGCGTTTCATCTGCTTCAAAAATTTGTTTTTCGTAAAATCCGATTAATGATTCCTATCAAGATGAAGCATTACCGCAAGGCAGAAACAAACTCACGAATCGTGCTTTGAAGCTGTTCCGGCGGTGCGGTCTCTGGAATTTCCGAGAGCACCTTCACAAAAGCACTTCCGATAATTGCACCGTCAGCATACTCAGAAGCCGCATCAAAACTTGCTTTGTCATGAATTCCGAAGCCAATCATAATCGAGTTCGTTATGTTGTTCTCCGCCCGAAGGCGCTGCAAACGCTCAAAGTATGCGGTTCGTGCATCGTCCATCGAAAGCGCACCGCCGGTCGTTCCGGCAGACGAAACGGCATACAGAAAACCGCTCGATACCGCATCAATTCTGGCAATTCGCGCATCAGGCGTTTGGGGCGTAACGAGCAGGATATTGTGCAAATTGTAGCGTTCAAAATGTGCTTTCCATTCTTTCTCAAACACCTCCAACGGTAAGTCCGGCAAAATCACGCCGTCAATGCCCACCTCCGCACACGCCGCACAAAAGCGCTCCACGCCGTATTGCAACACGGGGTTCACATAGCCCATCAGCACAAGCGGCATCTGCACCCGCGAGCGCACATCGCGCAGTTGTGCGAAGAGCCGTTCTGTGGTCATACCGTTATGGAGCGCACGGGTGCTGCTTGCTTGGATAATTTGCCCGTCAGCAATGGGGTCGGAAAAAGGCATTCCGATTTCGACCATATCCACGCCGCTTGATTGCAAGGCTTCCAGCACTGGCACGGTATCTTCTAAACGTGGAAATCCTGCTGTACAATACAAAGACAAAATTGGCAACGTTTTGTCGGCAAAGAGCGTATCAATGCGGTTATGAATATGCGTTGTGGTCATAATGCTGAAAAATAATGAAAGAAAAAGGCAAAAAAAGTGCGTAGAAATAGCAAACGCCATGTTTGCCTGTTTTTCCACGGACGAACATGGCGTACTACACAAGAAAACTTACTTAAACAAGCCGCCCAAAAGCGAACCTAAGCCTGATTGCAGCGCGTCACCCGTGGGCGCAGTGCCGTTGGGGGTGAGGTGGTTAATGATCATCGGGAGAATTTGGGTGAGTGCAGTCGTTGCCATTTCCGGCGGGATGCCGACTTGCTGCGCGATAGCGGCTACTTGCTCACTACCCAAAACGCTCGAAAGCATATCGGGCGAAATAGGAAGATTCTGCCCCGTGCCGACCCATGATTGCATCGCCTCGCCAGCGCCGCCTTGTTGAAAGGTGTTCATCAAGCCTTCGATGCCACCTTGCTGACTAATCAAGCCGCCGACAGCGCTGATAAGTGCTGATTGATTGCCGCCTTCAGCACCGCCGCCGAGAGCCGCTCCGGCTACCTGTCCGACTAAATCAAATAAACTCATGATGTTTTCCAAAAGGTGAAAAAAAAATGGGAGATGTCTTGTTAATGCGGGCGCTCCTGCACACCGCCAATGTACGTCTGCAAGTCCTTATCGCCACGACCGGAGAGATTCACGACGACGACTTCATCAGGCTTTGCGTTCAGTTTTTCCAAATATGCCAGTGCGTGTGCGGTTTCCAGTGCCGGGATAATGCCTTCCATTCGCGCCAGAAATTTTCCGGCTTGCATGGCTTCATCGTCCGTCACGGCATAAAATTCTGCTCGCCCGGCAGCGAATAAATGTGCATGAATGGGACCAATGCCCGGATAGTCCAGTCCTGCAGAAATAGAAAACGGCTCTACGACTTGTCCGTCGGGCGTTTGCATGAGAAACGTGCGGCTGCCGTGCAGCACGCCCGGCTTGCCGAGTGCGGTTGTGGCTGCTGAAAAGCCAGAATCCACGCCTTTTCCGGCTGCTTCAAGGGCAATGAGGCGAACGTTAGAGTTATCCAAAAAATGATAGAATGCGCCGACAGCATTCGAGCCGCCGCCCACACACGCCAAAACGTAGTCCGGATGCGGTCTGCCTTCTTTTTCTTCTAATTGCCACATCATTTCTTCACTGATGACGGACTGAAACCGCGCCACCATATCTGGGTACGGATGCGGTCCCACGACCGAACCGATGATGTAGTGGGTGTTTTCGGGGTTTGTAATCCAATCGCGCATGGCTTCGTTGGTCGCGTCTTTCAGCGTTTGGCTGCCAGATGTTGCTGCCACGACGCTTGCACCCAAGAGTTTCATCCGCTCCACGTTTGGCTTTTGGCGTTCAATGTCCACCGCGCCCATATAGACAACACATTCCAAGCCCATGAGCGCACAAACGGTTGCTGTTGCCACGCCGTGTTGTCCAGCACCGGTTTCGGCAATAATACGCTTTTTGCCGAGACGTTTGGCAAGGAGAATTTGCCCAAGCGTGTTGTTGATTTTATGCGCTCCGGTGTGGTTCAGGTCTTCACGCTTCAAGTAAATGCGTGTTTTGTAGAAATCCGACAAGCGCTGCGCAAAATAGAGGGGCGACGGGCGACCGACGTAATCTTTGAGCAATGCCACAAACTCCGCTTGGAAGCTGCTTTCGCCGATAATATCCAAGTAGATAGAACGCAGATGCTCCACATTCGGATAAAGCA
>JANYDO010000492.1 GCA_025363605.1 Candidatus Kapaibacterium sp. | reverse complement strand
TTGTGTTGGTGTGCTTGAGACGCTTTGCCAAGCCGGTGGTTTGAATCGAAAATACTTCGTGGCAGTGAGCCATGCGAAGCGCTGCATCAAGCGGCACAAACGGCATAGACGAAAGTGGGCGCTGGAGAGCGTTCATGCTTTCCTCGGCAGGACGCGAAAAATCCTCAAACTCAAAATTGACAAAGCGAGCGGGCGCAGTAGCGCGTGATGCACCGAACGTGTTGTTTTTCAAGCGCTCGGAAATAAGGCGCTGTACGTCCACATCGGCAACGGCAATTTGCGTATCAAAGCGAAAGCGCTCTGTTTCTGCAAGCATCGTTCCATTTTCTGCGATAAGCGAATGTCCCGAAAATACAAGGTCAGTTGTGGATTCGCCTGCGCCTGCCGCTGCATAGCAATATGCCGCCAAATACCGCGCAGAAAGGCTCTGCACAAGCATACGACGATACTCGTATTTGCCCAAGACTTCATTGCTGGCGGAAAGATTGGCTAGGATGGTCGCGCCGTTCAATGCCTGATTTGCGCTTGGCGGTACGGCTGCCCAACCGTCTTCGCAAATTTCTATCCCTATCGTACAATCCGGCATGGTTTCAGGGCGAAAGAGTAAATCTGTTCCAAAAGGAATATCCCGCCAGCCCAGCAAAACCGACGTACGTGTGGTATCGCGGGCAGAGGAAAACCACCGCTCTTCGTAGAACTCCGACGTGCCGGGCAGATATGTCTTCGGAACAATACCCTTGATTTCACCACGAGCGATAAATGCCGCACAGTTGAAATTTTTGCCATCCAGCGCCATCGGCAAACCCACGATGAGCGCCACGTCCAGTTGTTTACGATACGTCGTTTCGGCAATATGGAGAAGTGCTTTGACGGCTTCGTCCAAAAGGAGTTTTTGATACAGCAAATCTCCGCAGGAATAGCCCGTGATGCAGAGTTCGGGAAGAACGAGTACGTCTGCGCCCATTGACTCGGCGCGTTCAGCCGCCTCAATAATACGCTCTGCATTGAAGAATACGTCAGCAACGCGCAATTCCGGCGACGAGACTGCCATTCGTACAAAGCCAAAATGTTTTGCCGGACTGCTCATGGAAGAAAGAATGAAAGATGAAGAGGTAAAAACAAGATGGATGCGGTATTCAGGCAATCTCTTTAAGAAGTTGTTCGATAATAACTACGGTTGAGACATTATCAGCTTCTGCGTTGAAATTCGCAACAATTCTGTGACGCAGCACCGGCACTGCCACGGCGCGAACATCATCCATATCCGGCGCAGTCTTGCCAAGCAGCGCAGCGCGAGTTTTTGCGCCAAGAATGAGATATTGCGACGCACGAGGACCTGCACCATAGCTGATAAAATCCTTCACAATTTTGACGGTGCTTTGCGGCGCGGGGCGTGTAGCATGAACGAGTTTGACGGCAAATTCAATGACGTTATCTGCCACCGGCACACGGCGCACCAAGTCTTGATACTGCATAATTTGCTCTGCTGTGAGAACGGGCTTCACGTCTGGCTTATAGCCCGAAGTCGTGTTCTTGACAATGCTCACTTCGTCTTGGAAAGACGGGTAGTCAAGCCAGAGATTAAACATGAAGCGGTCAAGCTGCGCTTCGGGAAGTGGGTATGTACCTTCTTGTTCGATGGGATTCTGCGTGGCAAGCACGAAAAATGGCGCGTCGAGTTTGTAGGTTTGCCCGCCTGCGGTAACATTGCTTTCTTGCATAGCTTCCAGCAAAGCGGCTTGGGTCTTGGGCGGTGTGCGGTTGATTTCATCGGCAAGGACGATATTAGCAAAAATAGGTCCTTTGATGAAACGGAAATCTTTGTGTCCGGTGGACATATTTTCTTCGATAATTTCCGTGCCGGTAATATCGCTTGGCATAAGGTCGGGCGTGAACTGGACACGATTAAACTTGAGGTCGAGGGATTCGGCAAGGGTGCGAATAAGAAGTGTCTTCGCCAGACCGGGAACGCCAACGAGCAGGCAATGTCCACGCGCAAAGAGCGTTACAAGAAGCTGCTCGACGATGGTTTCCTGCCCGACAATAACTTTACTAATTTCGCTGCGAATAGATTTGACGCTGTGCGCAAGGTTTTCGATAGATGTGAGGTCGCTCATGGTATTGGAGTGTGATGGGTAATGTTCTCAAAAAATGCCGTTG
>JANYDO010000478.1 GCA_025363605.1 Candidatus Kapaibacterium sp. | reverse complement strand
AATATTGTGCCGGAAATTTGATACTCTCCAAAAGAGAGCTAATCTAACCATGCGGCGTGTGATTGTCGAAGAACGTGTGCCGTCGTGTTGTGAACGGACTGCTAAATTACAGGTTTCTAAACTGATATGCAAATGTTTTTTACAAATCGCGCAAAATAATTCTTGTACAAGAAAGTCGAAACACCTTCAAATTCCGATAGAATCTCACTTCTTTGCCATTAAAAAATTTTGTATTTTTTTAACATTGACGCACATTCTTTCTAAATGCCTTCTCAAAACAGCTCCGAAATCACCTCAATTTTTACTTTTTCTCTCCTTTTACTGTTCTCAGTTATCATAATTTCAACTGAAAACTTCGGAAATTTTGTGCTTTTGGCTTAAATTAAGGTGTCGAACGAAATTATCTTGAACTATCTACACAGACAGGATGAGAGCGGCGCTCAGTCTGTGCTACGGCATGGGAACTGGTTTCGGTGGCACAGACACTCTTGTCTGTGTTCCAAGAATCACTGTCCAGATGCTTAACCACTTTATTCAATCCGTCCTCAAAGCAAAAAGGTAGATTGTAAACGCTGTTTGCAATATTTTCTACATTACAACGTTACCTGAAAGCCCATAACAACAGTCCTGCGCCCGAAAAAGCTGGTCATTGGGATTTTTTCGGTATAATCCCGCGAATACGTATAACCGAACATATTTTCAATGCCAAGGATATTCAAGCATTCCATATACACCACTGTAAAGCGTTCCAACACTTGCGTCAGGTAGGTTAGCCGCAAATCTAAGCGGTGGTAGTCCGGCAGACGTGCCGAATTTTTACCACCATATAGCGGTTCGTATACTCCCTCAAATGCGTGTAATGTTGCGCTTTCTACAGGCGTATAGGGTCTGCCCGTAGCATACCGATAACTTATTCCTGCTTGCAACTCCGGCGTAATTTCATACTTGGCAATTACGCTCAAATTATGCGTAATATCGTACGGGCTTGGTGCAAGCCGCTCAAAATCAAGCCAATAGCGTTTTGTATCAATCAGCCCATACGACACCAACCCGCTCAATTTCCATTCGGGAAATCCACCTTTGGCAATCATATCCACGCCTCGTGCATAGCCATAGCCTACACTTGTGTACGCTGGCGCACCGGACAACAAGGTTTGAAGAGGCAGATGGGTATAGTCTTTGTTAAACGCTTCGACGCGGATGCTCATATTATCGCTTATGTTGTAGTCGTAGGAGAGAATCACGTGCTGCGACTGCATTGCTGCCAAAGGCGCGGAAGAAGCTGTTTGCTGCGAACCATTTTGGACTTCGTTCCTCCGAGCAAACAAGCGTGGGTCGGGGTTCTGGTGAAAGATACCCCAGCCCAATTTCAATGACGAACGTTCATCAATCTGCCAGCCAATGCTTGCACGTGGGTCGAACCAGTGCATCGAAAGCGCAGGCACGGCATCGAAGCGCACACCACCAACGGCGGAAAGTTGCATTATGCCGAATAATTCCGCCGCTTCCACCTCAGCATAAACGCCAAACCGTGCGCCTACAAACTGCGCATCAATAGGAATTTTTGCAGCTTGCGCTTGCGTATTCCAGCTTTGGGCAGGAAGTGTGCCTGTGTAAGCCGTCGTGCGCTGTTCCGCCTCAAGCCCAGCATTCAATTTCCAACGAGAAGAAATCTGAATTTCGGCATCGCTTCTTGCTTTCCATACTTTATCGGTGCGGAGTATAGCCACCGCGCCAATATTCTGGTCGTTCGAGGAAGCGCTATAGGAAAGGCTCGTTTTCACAACCGCCCTGCCGCCAAAAACCTCCGTGTGTTGGGCGTTCAAAAAAACACTTCCGGACACGCCTGTATATTCATCGCGGTAACCGGGCTGCTGCAAGAAAACACTGCTTTGGTCGCCGGAGGTAGAAGCAAAAAGTTTGAGTTTGCCCGTGCCGGAATAGCGCCACGTAGCGCCAATACCGGCATCGTGAGATTCCGGCAGTTTCGTAAAGCGCTCCAAACCACCATTCACCAGAAAGAGCAGATTCGTGAGCGTCTTGCGAACATTGATATTCAGACCTGCGCGTCCGTCTGCAAGCGGAATTTCACTCGTGAGCGAGGCATTCGCCATGGACACACCAATAGCAGTGCGGAGTGCCGATGGCTCATCTTTGGTCGTCATATCCAGCACACCGGAAAGCGCATTACCGTACTTTGCCGAAAAACCGCCGCTCGTGAAGTACAAATCACGAACGGCTGCGGTGTTCACATTGGAAAACAAACCGCCAAAACCAGACTCGAAGGTATAAGGATTGTAGAGCGAGGCTTGGTCGAGAAGCGTAATCGTTTCGGTCGGGTCGCCACCACGCACAAAGAGTTCTGCGCTTTCCGAAACCTGCGTCATGCCGGGCATGGTCTTGATGGCTTGAAAAATATCTGCCGCACCGCCGGGCGTGGTAACAATATCTCGCGCAGACAGCACCACACCTTTGCCCGACTCGCTGCTGTAGCCGCTTGCCGCCACGACGACCTTTCCCGTTTTGGT
>JANYDO010000477.1 GCA_025363605.1 Candidatus Kapaibacterium sp. | reverse complement strand
AATATTGTGCCGGAAATTTGATACTCTCCAAAAGAGAGCTAATCTAACCATGCGGCGTGTGATTGTCGAAGAACGTGTGCCGTCGTGTTGTGAACGGACTGCTAAATTACAGGTTTCTAAACTGATATGCAAATGTTTTTTTATATTTCTCGAAAAAAGCCCTAAATCAAAGTGCATTTTTACGACTTCAAACCCACAGCAACAGCTGATAAAACCTTGGCTCTTTGACCAAATTATATTTGTTTATTTTTTTTGAATATTTTTTCAACAACATCACATTATCTATCAAAAAACGCACAACAGCGCTCTAATACTAAGCGCGTTACATCTTCATTTTCTACAAGCCAGATTATATCAGCACTTGTGAATAGCAAAAAATGCAAGAAGCCCGAATATTTTGGACAATACTCGGGCTTCTTTTTCTACAAATCTACTTTACTCGTTACGAACAACCGCTCGTTGTACCACAATCATCGCAAACGGTACAAGAACCATTGCGTTTAACGCGCATAGAGCCGCAATTAGAGCATTGTTCGCCAGTGTAGCCCTTCGCTTTTGCTTCGACCACACGGGCAGTACGACCATTACCGTTGCTGGTGTTTGCTCCGCCATTGCTAAATGCAACTTCGGCAAGCGCAGACTCCGGCATAACCGTCGTGGCAATGCTTGCAGCAGGATTACCCAACTCCGGCGAAGCGGTTTTATTGCTCACCGGCGGCTCATCTACTGCTTTGACGTGGACAAAATCGTTGCGCTTGAGGTAATCATAGCCTACGGAGCGGAACACGTAGTCCAGAATAGATGTTGCATTCTTGATTGCTTCATGCCCTTCCACAAAGCCCGCAGGCTCAAAGCGCGTGAAGGTAAAGGTCTCCACAAGCTCCTCAAGCGGCATACCGTACTGAAGCGACTTTGAGGCGAGAACGGCGAAACAATTCAGCAAGCCCTTGAATGAAGCGCCCTCTTTGTACATATCAATAAAAATCTCACCAAGCGAACCATCTTCAAATTCGCCTGTACGCAAGAATACCTTGTGTCCGCCCACATAGCCTTCACGGATATGCCCCGTGCGCTTTTTCGGCAGACGGCGGCGCTGTGCGCGGTGATAGACCTTTTCAACGATTTGCATTTGGACTTCTTTCGGTCCTTTGGTCTCGTCAAGTGTTTCTTCATCGCCAAGCATCAGCACTTCGTCAAGATCGCTTGCAGAAGTGCTGTTGAGCGGCTGTGAAAGTTTCGAGCCGTCGCGGTAGAGTGCATTTGCCTTCACACCCAATTTCCACGATTCCATATACACATCGGCAACTTCATCTACACTTGCTTCTGCGGGCATATTGACGGTCTTGGAGATTGCGCCGGAGATAAAGGGTTGCACAGCGGCCATCATCCGCACGTGTGCCATGTACGCGATGTAACGCTGCCCTTTTGAACCACATTTATTCGCACAATCAAACACGGGTAAATGCTCATCCTTCAGATGCGGAGCGCCTTCGACGGTCATCGTGCCGCAAATGTATTCATTTGCTTCTTCAATTTGTCGCTTCGTGAAGCCCAAGGCTTCCAACATATTAAAGCTGAAATCGTTCAACTGCTCTTCCGTGAAATTCAGTGTTGTTTTACAGAAACCATCGCCAAGCGACCATTTATTGAAGGCAAATTTCACGTCAAACACTGCGTCCAACTGCTTTTCAATCGCATCCAAAGCCTCAGGTGTGAACCCTTTTTCCTTGAGTGTTTGGCGATTGATATGCGGACAGCCTGTCAGCGTACCTCGCCCTTTGCAATATTTCTCAATGTCTTCGATTTGCTGCGCTGTGTAGCCCAAACGCGACAAGGCAATATGAACTGATTGATTGACAATTTTGAAATACCCGCCGCCGGCAAGTTTTTTGAATTTCACAATCGCAAAGTCAGGTTCTACGCCTGTCGTGTCGCAGTCCATAAGCAATCCAATCGTACCAGTGGGCGCAATAACGGTTGTTTGCGCGTTGCGGTAGCCATATTTCTCACCCAACTCCACAACTCTGTCCCATGCGTCGCGGGCAGCAGCCATAAGGTTCGGCGGGCAAATCTCGTGGTTAATGCCCATCGGCTTCACGCTCAGACCTTCGTACTGGTTTTCCGCCATATTGTAGGCTGCGCGGCGATGATTGCGCATAACGCGAAGCATCGCTTCTTTGTTCGGCTCGTAACCCGGAAATGCTCCTTGTTCTTTCGCAATTTCGGCAGAGGTAGCATACGCCTCGCCTGTCATCAAAGCCGAGATAGCACCGGCAATAGCCAAGCCTTTCGGGGAATCGTAGGGAACGCCTTGCGTCATCAAAATTGTGCCAAGATTAGCGAAACCAAGCCCCAACGTGCGGAATTTGTAGCTGAGTTCGGCAATGCGTTTGGAAGGAAACTGCGCCATAAGTACGGAGATTTCCAGAATCGTTGTCCAGACACGCGCTCCATGCTTGAAATCATCTACTTTGAATGTTCCATCTTCTTCCACAAAATGCGACAGATTCAAGCTAGCAAGATTACATGCTGTGTCGTCGAGGAACATATACTCCGAGCAAGGGTTAGAGCCATTGATACGTCCATCAGCCGGGCAGGTATGCCATTCATTGATAGTCGTATCGTATTGAAGCCCCGGGTCAGCCGATTTCCATGCGCTCACGGCAATCTTGCGCCACAAGTCGCGGGCGCGAACTGTCTTGGCAACAGTGCCGTTGGTGCGACGAATAAGATTCCATTCTTTATCTTCCACCACCGCCTGCATAAACTCTGCTGTTACTCGAACCGTATTGTTCGAGTTTTGACCGCTCACGGTATTGTAGGCTTCCGATTCATAATGCGTATCAAAGGTCTCAAAATCAAGCGTCGTGAAGCCTTGATCGACAAGTGCAAGCGTTCGGAAGATATAGCTATGCGGCACTTCTGCTTCCACTGCTTTACGGACGGCACGAGCAAGGTCAGTATTTGCTTTCATATCCGTTCCACCCGCCAACGCCGAGTCCATAACGGATTGCAGCGCACGCGCGGTTAATTTTGAACCAGCAACAAGAGCCGCCACTTTTTCTTCTTCTTTTGCTTTCCATTCAATAAATTCTTCGATGTCCGGATGGTCAGCGTTCAAAATGACCATTTTCGCAGCACGGCGCGTTGTACCACCGGATTTGATAGCGCCCGCAGCACGGTCATAAATTTTCAAGAAACTCATTAAGCCTGACGACGAACCGCCGCCGGAGAGCTTTTCCCCCAAAGCCCGAAGCGAGGAGAAATTCGTGCCAGTACCGGAACCATACTTAAAAATACGCGCTTCTCGCACTGCTAGGTCGAAAATACCGCCATCATTCACTAAATCATCTTCGACGGACTGGATGAAGCAAGCATGGGGTTGCGGGTGCGTGTAAGCGTCTTTAGAAGCAACAAGTTTCTTTGAGCCCGGATCAACGTAGAAGTGTCCTTGCGACTTGCCGGTAATGCCGTAGGCAAAGTTCAACCCTGTATTGAACCATTGCGGAGAATTTGGTGCTGCCATCTGGCGGAGCAACATATAAGCGCTCTCGTCATAAAAAGCCTGTGCGTCGTCTGCGGAATCAAAATAACCATATTGCTCCCCCCAAAAACGCCAACAACCTGCAAGACGATGGACGACCTGCTTTACTGAGCGCTCTGCACCTGTTATTTGTTTACCATTTTCATCAAGCATAGGCTTATCGTCGGCATCCATCTGAGGAATACCGGCTTTACGGAAATACTTTTGTGCCAAAATGTCGGTGGCGACCTGAGACCACTGCTTCGGTACTTCGATGTCGGTCATTTGAAACACAACCGAACCATCGGTATTGCGCAAGGTAGATGCGCGATGTGTGTATTCAAATTGGTCATAGACGTTTACGCCCGCTTGCGTAAAACGGCGTTGAATCTTCATGCCAGAACTCCGCTAAAATGCTACAAATATAGGGTTTATGGGGTGTGCGTTCTTTTATGCTGCACGAATAATAAACTTACAAACTTTCCCCGAAATACGCCACGCGAAAAGTTTTCTACATATAGCAATTCTTGTTTCTTTTTCGCATATTTCTTTTTGTCCGCATCAATACAGGCTTCGTGAGGTTCGCTTTTTTGTGTACATTTGTGAAAGCTATCAAAAAAACTACAAAAGCACTGAAACGCTTCATTTCCATGAATCTTTCAAACAAGCATTTTTCCAGCAAAACCAACATTGGTGCGGCTTTGGGAATTATCTTCATTGCAACAAGCATCATGAACCTATCGGCGCAAATAGCACCGATGCCGATGCACTATGGCGCGGAACGATTTGCCGAAGGCGAGGCGTGGTTCCGTCGTGATGTACAGCAGGAAGCTCAAAAGCTGATGCGGATGGTCTTGTGCACGTTTCCCGAATCGCCCGCCAGCGACCGTGCAGCGCTATTACTGGCAGATGCACAATTTCGTGCCGGAGCGCAAAATCCCGACGAGTACGTTTCTGCATGGCGCACATTAGACAGTTTTGCCCTTCGCCGTCCCAATTCTCCGCTCTTGCCCTTCGCTTACGAACTTGCTGCCAAGCGCTATTTGGAGCAAGAACGTTTTGGAGAAGCACGAGAATACTTTACCAAAAGCATTACCTCTGCCGCTATAAATCTGGCTTCTCGTGCAGACTCAGGATATGCACCCCTTATGGCGGACGGGCTGTACTGGCAAGGCGTGTGCTTCATGCAGGAAAGCTCATCCAATACTGCTTTTGCCGATAGCGCCCAAACTGCCTTTCTGCGCACAGCAACCATGTATCCGCACGGTCTCTACGCCGACGATGCGCTCTTTCTTCTTGCCCGCTATGCGGAACTGACGCGTGCTTACGACACCGCTCTAGCACACTACGACCGTATCATTACGGCGTATCCGCGAGGAAATGTGCGCCTTGCAGCACATATACGCGCTGCACAGAATCATTTGCAGTTCCGGCGCTCGGCACGGGCGCTCGGCGAATTGGAATCGGCAACAACTATCCTGAACGATGTTCGCAATCAAGCTCCCGGCAATCAACTATATGCAGACCAAAGCTACGCCGACAATGCCCGCGAGCAAATCCTCTATGTGCGTGGCGAAGCAAATGCCTCGGCGCGGCGCTTTGAAGCGGCATTGAAAAATTTTGAACAAGTCATTAAGGAATATCCTCGCTCACCGCTCCAAATGCGGGCGCGACTAGGCAAAGGATATGCACTTCTGAATCTCGCAGATTCTACTGCGAGCATGATAGAAGCGGCTTTGGTAGAGTACGATACGGTGATTGAAGCAGATACTTTCAGCAATCCCGAGTATTCCCGTCTTACAGGCGTGGCACGTTTATATCGCACGATTGCCTTGAAACGCAAAGGCGACCGCGAAACAGCTCGCAAGGAATTAAGCGGCTTGGCGGTGCAATCGGATTTTCCTTTTCCGGCAGAGGCATTATTGGAGTTGGGCGAAATCTACTATCACGACGGCAAATACGACGATGCCCGCAAAACCCTTGAACGCGCCGCCCGTGAAGCCCCCGACGCTGCAACGCAAATGCGCGTCAATCTGCTCTTAGGCGAAACGGCTTTGGAAGCGAAAAGTTATGCCCTTGCGGTGCGCTCTTTTGAGTACGTCGAGCAGCTTTTGGCACAAGTACCTTTGTATGCACTGCCCAACCGCGATGAATATCTCTCAGAAGCACTCCTGAAACGCGGTGTGGCACTTGTCGGTGCGAAAGAATACCGCGATGCCGTTACGCAGCTTACACGCTTTTTGAACGATAATCCCCAAAACAACGACGACCCGAATAGTGAAGCCATAGCCACAAGCCGCGTAGAAGCAGCATTTTGGATATTGGAAGCCCAATACCAAGCGGACTTACTGCAAAACGTCGTTCGCGGTTATCAGGCTTTTTTAACGGAACACAGCCAAAGCGGGCGCTCCGAAGAAGCGCTCTACGGCTTGGGTTGGACGCAATTCCGCCTTCGTCAGTTCACCGAATCGGCTGGCACGTTTACACGGCTTTTGCGGGAATATCCTCAATCAGGCTTTGCGCTGGACGTGCTGACACGCAAAGGCGACGGCTTATACATCACAAAAAATTACCGCGCAGCAGCTGATTCCTACCGCCAAGCCTCACGTCTTAAGCCTAAGTCCGAACAAGGCGAGTACGCTGCCTTTCAGCTTGGGCAATCACTCTATCGCTTGCAAGAATACGACCAAGCACTGGAAGCAATGCATGACTTTGCAAAAACCTATTCCTCGTCATCGCTAGCAGACGATGCGATTTATGGGGCAGCATGGATTTACTTTCAGCAGCGGCGCTATCCCGAAGCAGCACAGGAATTTCGCGCATTGCTCAATGCGTATCCGCAGGGTTCAGCAGCACCTCGCGCCTACTATGCGCTTGGCGATAGCTATTTCAACGTGGAAAAATATGATGCTGCTATTCAAGCATATCGCTCTGTGGCGGACGTTTTCCCGCTTCATCCTCTTGCACCGGACGCGGTGAACGCTGTTCAATACTGCTATATGCTGCAAGGCAAGGAAGATTCAGCTTCGGCGATTGCCGATAAATACATAAATGCTAGTCCCGGCTCAACCCTAGCGCAGGAAGTAAAATTCAAAAAAGCAGAAACGTTGTTCAATTCGGGCAAATTTGCGACTGCCGCCGCAGAATTTGAGGATTTTATCGCAAAAAACCGCCAGAACCCCCGCAATGCTGAAGCTCTCTATCAAGTCGGACGCAGCTATGCTGCTATCAATGACACGGCGAAAGCATTTGCAACATTTCGCCGCGTCGAAACGGAGTATGCCCAAAGCAATATTGCGCCCAGAGCCGCTCTGGAATCAGGATTACTCAAAGTGGAAAATAAACACTTCGACGAAGCCGATAGTGCCTTTGCACGATTGGAGCGCACTTATCCGGGCGACGATGCCGCTATTCGTGCTGCCTTTGAACGCGCCACCATGCGCGAAGCCCGTGGTGACACCGCCGGAGCAATCCGTCAATACCGCAATGTGGCGGAACGTTACAAAGGCTCGGATTACGGCGATCGCTGCCGCTACCGCGTAGCAATGTTTTTTCGGCAAAATAGTCTTTTTGATAGCGCCCGCGTGCAGTTGGAGCAGATTGCCGGCACACGAACAGACGACCTCGCTGCTGAATCGCAATACCGCATCGGTGAGCTTTTCTTACGCGAGAAAAAATATGCCCAAGCAACGACTGCTTTTCTGAAAAACAAGAATGCTTTCGCGGGACAAGAAGACTGGTACACGTTGGCACTGCTCAATCTCGCCGTGTGCTACGAAGCCACAAAGCAAGCCGAATCCGCAAAAGAAATGTACCGGCTCGTCATAGCGCAGCACGGCGACGATGATTTTGGCAAAACCGCCCAACAGCGCCTCGAAAAATTGAGTAAAATGTAACATCACATCATCAAGTACAATTCCACCAGCACACAACCATGACTACACAAGAACTTATAGGATATGTTCACAGCCGCATAGAACAGCCCCTCGCAATGGCTCATGCGGTGGTCGCTATTCCGAACGATATTTTTTGGAGCATCAGCCGCGAACAGGCAGAAGCACTTACGGAAGCATTCGGTACGACGGTGTTTTTGCGTCTTCCTGAATCGGAAAAAAAGTTTTTTGACTGGCTACGCAGCACAGAACCTGCTGTATGGCAAGACCTCTGGGGAATGGATATTCCCGACGGCGAAAGCGACGAGCCGTATTTAGTGGGGATGGGCTTGCTGCCGGAAATACTCCACGAAGCGCGTGGTTTCCCGATTTGCGACCTTACTACGCAGTCAAATTTCTTTTTCTCCATCAAAAATTTCAATGCCGAAGAAATCAAACCCATGATAGATGCTATCGTGCATCGTATGGGAAACAAAGTAGATGTATCGGCAAAAGAGCTATTACTCATGGAAATTCGCCGCGCACCGATTGATGTGTGGCGCTTTGCGTACTTCTACCGGGTTCCGGTCCAAGACGTAAAGCTCATCGTTGCAGAATTGGTAGAGGATGGCGTATTGCGCTATGCCGCAGACCGTGAGGATATGTCAGAGTTTTTGCAGTGGGAATAAATTTCAAATTTATAGTAGGAGCAAATGACTGTATAAAAAGAGTTATTTGCTGAGAACTTCGGAAATTTTCGAGAGTATGGTTTGTATGCCGCTTAAAATCTGCATTCTTGGTTTTAGGTCTGTTTTCCGAAAGCAAGTATTTAAGCCATCTGTAAATTTTTTCCGAAGTCCTCAGAGTTATTTTAATCCGATCAATAAGATTGCTTCGGTTCCAACCAATGACACAGAATTCCGTCTCCCCATCAGCATCGAATGCAAATAATCCCACCTCCATCACCCCTGAATCATCTGCCGCTTCATCAAATACTGCACCAGCGCCACATCGAAAGGCTGTGCGGTGTCGAGAAGCATATAGTCTATATTCCGTTCGCGGCAGGAATTTTTTAGCGACTCTGTGAAATCTTTCAACGCCTCAGAATATGCGGTTTTGATTTGATAGGGCTGCGTGGTCATTTCTTCTGCTGTTTCCATGTCGCGGAACATGGCATCATAACCGAAGTTAAAATCACGCTCGCGGGGGTCGAGGATTTGGAACGCCAGCACTTCGTGGTTGCTGTGCCGGAAGCGCTTCAGTGCTGAGGTTACCGCCCCTAAATCATCAAAAAAATCACTCATCACAATCACCAAACCACGCCGTGGAATGCGGTCGGCAATACTTGCCAGAGCAGCACCCGTGCCGGTTTGATTGGACGGCGTAGCATTACCCAATGTGCGCAGAATTTCTTGGATATAGGATTTTTTTGAGCGCGATGGCAGATATGACCGAACTGTGGTATCGTAGAGAGCAAGCCCCACAGCGTCTTGTTGCTTCATCATCATAAACGCCATTGCTGCCGCCAAGTAACACGCATATTCAAACTTGGTGATATTGCCTTTGGAAGCATAGTTCATCGAAGCGCTTGAATCCACGATAATAGTGCAGCGAAGATTGGTTTCGTCTTCGTACTGCTTCACGTAATAGCGGTCGGTGCGAGCAAAAACTTTCCAATCAATAAATTTAATTTCATCGCCCGGCATATACTGACGGTGTTCCGCAAACTCAATGCTAAAGCCATGATACGGTGATTTATGCAAACCCGTGATGAAGCCCTCCACCACAAGACGCGCTTTCATGTCTATGCCTTGAATTTTGGAGATAACGCCCGGGTCGAGATATTTGCGGTGATCGGTCATAATGGAAATGATGAATTTTGAGTGCTGAATGCCGGATTAGGAGGAACTCGCATACGTCGCTGCTTTGATGGCAAGAACCTGTGCTAAAATACGTGTGATTTCACTATTTTGGTGCATGGAAAACAAAAAAAATCCTTTCTCGCCAAACGCAAAGCACTTTTTTATCGTTGCCGGAGAAGCCTCCGGTGACCTCCATGCGGCACGGCTTATGCGAGCACTTAAAGAACTCTTGCCGGAATGCCGCTTCTCCGGTATAGGCGGCGCAAACATGGCACGTGAGGGCTTAGAATCAATCGTACCGCTCGCTGATATTAGCGTCGTAGGATTTTGGGAGGTAGCAAAGCGCTATCCGATGTTCAAGCGACTTTTGACAACAACCTCGTTTATGCTTGCTTCCGGCGGCTATGATGCGTTTATTCCCGTTGATTATCCGGGCTTCAATCTGCGGCTTGCCGCAGCAGCAAAGGCAGCGCACGTGCCGGTGGCGTGGTATATCGCGCCGCAGCTCTGGGCATGGGGCAGCGATAGAGCCGCCAAACTTAAATCTCTCGTTGATACGCTGCTCGTTGTGTTGCCGTTCGAGCCGGATTTTTTTCGACAATTCGGCATTGATTCCCACTTTGTCGGGCATCCCCTTATGGAAGACCCTGTTATTGCCGCGTCACCGCTTGGTATCAGTGAGCGAAACCGCGAAATAGCACTTTTTCCCGGAAGCCGCCGTCAAGAAATTGCCCGTAATTTACCAACCATGCTGGAAAGCATTGCCACAATGCGTCGTACAAGCTCACAAGTTGCCGATTACCGCATAACACTGGCACTTTCGCCAACGCTCCCTGTAGCCGATTATGATATTCTGCTTCGAGAAACTCACAAACGCTATGGCTTTAACGTTGAACGCGAAACGGATGGGCGGCGATTACTTGCCCGCGCCCGCGCCGGAATAGTCAAAACAGGCACATCCACACTGGAAGCCGCTCTCTGCGGTATGCCACACGTGATGATGTACCGCACTTCAACGCTTTCCTACCTTTATGCTCGGCGTTTGGTCAATTTGAACACGATTGCGCTGCCGAATATTCTTATGGAAAAAGCGCATGGACGCAACAATGTGATACCGGAACTTATTCAAAACGATGCCACTCCAAAGGCAGTGGCGCAAGCAATGACGAACATTCTGGACGATAGCACTGCGCGGCGAATGACGAATGACTTTGCTGTACTGCGGACAATACTTCATAATGGCATTCGTGGTACAGCTTCCCATAACGCAGCACGCATTATTGCGGAGATGGTTGGATGAAGAAATTGAAGACAACGATGAAAGCCGTCATTGCCTCTGCTCTAATTCGCGCTCTCACCCGAACATGGCGATTTTCCTTGCGTGGCGACTTGCCGTCGTCTCCAGCGGTCGTTGCGTTTTGGCATGATGAAATGCTGCCGATATGGGCAGTCTTTGCGCGGAAGCACGGAAATACGCCATTGTCAGCATTGACCAGCCTCAGCAAAGATGGAGACATTTTAGCACAGCTTTTGAGTGATTGGGGGTATCGCATTGTGCGCGGGTCGTCGTCAAAAGGCGGGAAAGAGGCGTTGGAGCAGATGATAATTTTAGCAGCTCAAAATATACTGCTTATCACGCCCGATGGACCGCGCGGACCACGCCATACGATGAAAGCCGGGGCAGTCATTGCGGCACAGAGAGCAAATGTACCCTTATATCTTTGCCGCATGACGGCACTGGGACATCGTTTTGAGCGGAGTTGGGATAAATTTTTACTGCCGTATCCCTTTGCTCGTGTCAGGATAATAATTACTAAAGCAGATATTTCTTCCAGCAGTGAGATTTCAAGCGCCTTACAAGACTGCGAAATACACTTGAACGCTATTGGTGAAACAATCCTTCACGTGTCAACATCTATATAATCCGCGAAATCGTTTTCAAGCCGTGTCAAAAAACCTCCTTACCGACACTGTACAAAATCCTCACGCAAAACCCCGATTTTTCCGTATTTTCCTGCCGTAATTTGTGTGTTCAATTTCTTGTGAGTTCAATTTTTTGCAAAACAACCATGACACGAAAACAACGCTTTGCGCGGTGGTGGCTCAGTTTGACCGGATGGAAAGTTATCGGCGAAGTTCCCAAGGAATTGCGGAAATTTGTCGTTATTGGTGCACCCCACACCTCCAACTGGGATTTATACGGCGCTGTTTTAGGTGCGATGTCGCTAGATTTTAGCGCAAAATGGCTGGGAAAAAGCGACCTATTCAAATTTCCTTTAGGCGGACTTATGCGCCTTCTGGGCGGTATTTCGGTGGACAGAACGAAAAGCACGAACATGGTGGATTTCGCCACAAAACTTTTGAAATCTAGTGAGCATCTTGGCTTAATTATCCCACCCGAAGGCACACGCAGCAAATCAACAAAATGGAAAACGGGATTTTACTATATTGCCTATCAAGCTGGGGTGCCAATTCTCTGCGGTTCTATGGATTATGCGAAAAAAGAAGTCGGTGTGGGGCTTATTTTCATGCCAACAGGCGATATTCAAGCAGACATTAAAATAATACGCGAGTATTATAGCGGTATCCAGGGCAGGTATCCGGAACAAACGTCGCCAGTAGAAGTGTAGCGTTTAGGAGAAATATCGATATTTGCGAAAAGTAAATAGGACAACAAAAAGCCGCTTCAGTAATGAAGCGGCTTTTGCCGTAGTTTTTGTGACCCCGGATGGTCTCGAACCATCGGCCCTTTGATTAAAAGTCAAATGCTCTACCGCTGAGCTACGGGGTCTAACCATTTGTTCTTTTGCCTTGAGCAATAGAATCACAAATATACGAGTTCCTTATGGAAAAATCCAAAGAAAAATTACTTTTACCCATAAATTTGCGTGCGATAATTTTTTCGGCTATTATTTTCGTCAGTGCTGGTATGCCTTGCAAGCCTTGCCAATACAGATGAGAAAGCAATTTTATTTTCACAACAGCATTTCACGAAATGCTGTTTCAAAAGGCGTTACCTGCCAAGAAATATATGTCGTGTTGCGGAGAAGTTTTTCATTACTGAGGGAAACATCGCGCACTTTTGTTGTGTAATTCGGCACGTCGTCCATGATACAGGCGTTGATATTACTTATGTCCACACTCGCCACAGCACAATATCGCTGTACAAAGCTCACGCGGTCTATACGCTCGGCTCCGCCACAGTGATAGACTTCGCCAAACCTTCCGTCACGAAGCAAACAGATCATTGCCTCAGCAATATCAGGAATATATGCGGGTGTGCGAAATTGGTCGGTGAAAAGTGTTGTTGGTTTTCCACTTTTCAACAAATCCACAGCAAATTGTGGAAAACCGTTTGCCCACTCCACGCGCCGTCCGAACATAAGTGCAGAACGCAGGATGATCCATTTTCCGAACACCTGCTCTTGAATGCAACGCTCTGCTGCTATTTTGGTTTTGCCATAGACAATGTCGGCATCGGGCGTGTCTGCTTCCGTATAGAATCCACTCTGAAGGACATCTTTTTCGCCGTTAAAAACAAGGTCGGTTGAGATAAACACAAATGGAATATCGAATTCTGCGGCAAGTGCTATCATGTTTTGTGTGCCGACGACGTTCACTTCGTGGGCAAGCGCAGGGTCTTTTTCGCAAGCAAGCGGTGCTGAGAATGCCGCCGCGTGGAGTATCACCGTTGGTGCGTACTGGCGTAAACACGCCTCAATGGAAATGCGGTCAAGAATATTCAGATACACAGGAGTTTCTCCTGCTTGCGCAGAATATCGTGCCAACGAAGAGGAAGATATAATTGGTGTCAAGCCTTGCCGTCGGAAGTGGTTTGCTGCGTTCCATCCGAAAAACCCCATCCCGCCTGTGATGAGTATTCGTGAAAAGAGTGCCTGCTTGTGGGAACTATGCTCGGTATTCATTTGTCTTTGGTGATATTATTGTTTGAAATTGTCTTCATCAGAAAAAATCCGTATTTTGCTCAGGTCATACTTTTCATCAATGCAGTGCTGCTCTATGGATGCTCACGAAACCATCGAATCATCGCTTCGCGAACAAACTCTGCCCGAACAGGAGTTTCCTGTACGTATGGATTTTTACTGGCAAGCCATTGCGGTCTATGCACTCGCACTGATTTGCTACGCACTTGTGCGCGGAACGGTCTGGGATGGTTCATTAACGCTCACTCTGCGCGATCCCATTGTGATTGTCTTGGGAGGACTTGTTATCGGCTCGTGTCTGTGGTCGCTGGGAAATTGGTATATGCGGCGCTCCATTATTATTGGCGATTCCTATATCCGCTTTACCAATCGCTTCCGCTCACGCACCTTTCAGCAAAAAGATATTGACGTTATTTCTATCGGCAGACAAAAAATGCTTAAAGTACGTGGCGTGTACAAACTTGTCAAAATTCGTCTTCGCAGCCGTCGCCGACTCTTGCGTATTCGTCCCTCGCTCTATGAGCAAGAACAAGCGCTCGTGCAATCACTCATTGCCCTTAAACGCCAGCTTGCTGCGCGGTAGGCGGTATGCTATGCAGATTCCAAAGCAATTATCACGATTCTCAATCGCCGCATCCTTAGCAGTTTTACTTCTCGTTTTCTCTGGCTTTGTCGTTTCTTTTACTCTTTTTGCCCAAACCCCTCCTAAACCGCGCAATCTCAATCTTCTTGATTCTCTTATGCGAACTGCGTCGGAGTGTGCAGCCAAACAACTTCATACGCCGCTTTTCCCTCAGGACACGCTTTCTATAGCTATTGCTCCGCATGAAGGCGCATGGATGCTGGAAAATGCTCTTTTTGCTCATCTAAAAAAAGCAAAGCGCTATCGCTCGGTAGATAGTGCTACCTTTCGGGCAAAGCTCACGGTGCGCTTAACGGATTGTGCTATTCGCTATTTTGCCTGTGCGAGTGCCTTTGATTCACTGGCGCGTGAGGCTTCGTGCGCTTTGGCAGCTCACGTGGAAACGCAGGATGGCGTTGTGCAGCCCTTAGAGCCAATCAGTCTGCAATTACGAGATACTATTGCTCGCCAAGCCGTACCGAGTTTGGAAAGCAAGCAATATGTGTTTGCTTCGCCAGCTGTGCCGGACGCTGCGCCAAACATTTGGAAGCAAATCGTCGAACCCGCCGTTGTTATTCTTGCCGGTGTGCTTATTATTGCTCTCTTTTTCTTTGTGCGAACGCAATAATTTTCGCGTTTCTCTTCCACAAGCAAAATACAACTTTCTTGCCTTTTTACCGATGGCGCAAATACAACTGTTTTGAGGTGTTTGAAGAAAATCCTTCACAAAACGAAAATTTTTTGATATTTCTTGTAACCCTTTTCCCTTTGAACGCTTTTTATCTATAAGACGGTTGATAAACAGAATATCGTTCTGCGCATATCACCTCTTTTCGTACAGAACGCTCTAAAGAAAGAAATTGACCTGAAAGATTTATACCGAATTTTCGTTATTTTTATGGCTACATCAATGTATGCTGCGCCCAATGAAGCGCAGCCTCTTTATGCCGTCTTTATTGCGCCCGTCGCCCCGCCTACACAAAGCGACCACGCACGAAGGCGACCACTTTCGGACGAATCAATGACCATAGCCACACCGTCCTCGTCGCTGGAAATAAGCGATGAGGAACTATTTACGAAAATTCGGGATGAGCGCAGCGAAACGGCGTTCAACACTCTCTATAAACGCTACGACAAACGGCTCTACGCCTATTGTCTTCGTGCGACCGGTTCGCACGATGCTGCGAAAGACGCTTTCCAAGCGGTGATGAGCGTTGTCTTTGAAAAGCGGGAATCTTTTTCGGGTGGGAACTACGCCGCTTGGCTTTTCACGATTGCACGGCATCACGTGATGAAAGTGTCCAAGCGTCAGCAGCGCGACCTTACGCAGAACAAACCTATTGATGAAGAGTTTGACGACGTTACGCCGGACAGCGGCACGACATCAAACCAAAATCAAGATTTTCTGCTCCAAGAAGCACTTGACCGCGCCATTGCACAACTGCCGGAGGATTTGCGCGAAGCATTCGAGCTCAAGCAATACGACGGTTTTCAGCATGAAGAAATCGCTCAAACACTTGGTATCACCGTATCACTGGCTAAAGTACGCGTCTTTCGCGCCAAACAACAACTCCGACAAACACTCGCACCTTTTATCAAGGAACTGCAATGAACAGCTTTTCTGCACACAACCTCACCACCACAGGCTTCAGCATGAACGAGCAAATGGAAGAACTTCTCGTGCAGTACTGCGACGGAACACTTTCAGCAAGCGATAACGTGCGATTTGAAGCGCTACTCAGGGGAAATCCCGACTTTGCCGAAGAAGTCCGTGCTATCACCTCCTTCGACGAAATGATTGACCATGCGCACCTAGAAACGCGCTGGGCTGACCAAATTGATACAGCCTTTCTGAATGAAATGCAGCAGCAACTTGCACAAGTTGTCACGCTTGGTGCTGCCGTCGCAACTGCCAGCGTAGGTGCTGCCGCAAGCACAACGGCGGTATCAACAAGTACCTTCGGAGGAGCGGCAGCAAGTGCCGGTCTTGGCACTGCGAGTACCGTTGCAAGTAGCGCTACCGGCGGCATCTCGGCAAGTGGTTTTACTGCGTTTCTCACAGGCACGCTTATCGGCAAATCGCTTTTGGTGGTGGGGGTTTGCACGGCGGTCGGCTATGGAGCATGGAAATATACAGCAGCAGCACCTAATGCCTCGAATGTACGTGCTCCCGCGCAGTCTTCTCAGCCAACAGCT
>JANYDO010000468.1 GCA_025363605.1 Candidatus Kapaibacterium sp. | reverse complement strand
TGGTCGCTGCAATCTCCCACACGCATTGTCGTGACGGTGGGCAGCGTGGAAAGCGGCGAGGTACAAATAACAGCCGGAGCCTGCACCATTACTGCTACGGGACGTTTCACCTATCAAGCCCCAGCCCGTGCATTACTCATCCAACCATCTCGCTTTACGAAAATTTTTCCGGGCGATACCCAGCAAGGCACAATCACGCTTATCAACCAAAGCGCTGCAACGCTCAATGTAGGACTGGCATTTCAGGCGCAAACAGAAGAAAATTTCCGTTTGGGAACGCCAAGCACATTTACACTGCGCCGAAACGAATCCACACAAGCAACCGTCACGTTTGCACCTCGCACAAGCGGTACAAAATCAGCAACCCTAAGCACAAGCATACAAGGCGCAAGCGGTACGATTGATACGGTACTCATGGCATCGGCAGGTGTATGGCAGATTACGGCAGTAAATTTCGATACCGTTCGCACGGGACGCTCAACGCTGCGTTCAGCGCTCATCATCAACCGCAACACACAACCGACAAGCATAGATGCAGTGCGGCTTCCCAGCGACGGTGCTTTTGTGCTGGCGGGCACGATGCCGCGTTGGGTGGGCAAGGGTGATACTGTCGCGGCAATTATTCGCTGTCAGCCAAGCGTAACGCAACAGCGTTTGCAGAGCGTTATCAGCGTGGAAAGTGTCTTAGACACCGGCTTTGCAAACGTCACTGCTTTTAGTCGTACTCCGCTTGCCGGCGATATTGTACTCGAAACCCGCTTTGTGGCAGAGCGCGACACGCTTGCACCGGGGCAGAACGTAGCACTACGCCTTGAGCTAACGGGCGGGCAGAATCTCGAGCGCTTACGCACCAGTACGGCGCAATGGCGGGCTTCGGTACGCTGGAATCAAAACGTCTTGCTTTCGACACTTAATTCCGGCGCTCCCAGCCCCGCACCACAAGGGCAGTTCACGCTTGTTCCGAACAGCGAGACACGCAACCCACTTCAGCGCGTGAATTTCACTTCGCAAGCACTTGCTTTGTCATCTGCCGTTCCGCCGACATTAGTTCTGGGTAGTATTCCTGTTGGCGTTTATTATGGCTCAACCAATACCACGCCGCTTGAACTCGAAAACTTCAGCGTAACGCTGGGCGGGCAAACAATCTTTTCGGAAGAAGCTCAAGCGGGAAGCGCCTTCGGACGCTTTACAGCATTGACAGGCGGGCGACTCATTCAGCGCACTGGTGCTGCCGCGCTCACAGTCATTAGCCCAAACCCCGCGCAAAATCTTGTGTCTGTGAAATTTACTTTGCCCGCAGAAACCGCTGTCGTCCTAAGTTTGGTAGATGCGCGAGGCAATCTGCTGAAAACACTTGCCGAAGGTTGGTTTGTGTCGGGCGAGCATAATGTAGAATTTGACGCAAGCGCCATTCCAAGCGGCTCGTATATGATTTTACTTCATACCGAGCGAGACAGACTCTCGCGCCCAATACAGTTTATTCGCTGAGAATACATTTTCACGGCTTCTCTTGCACAACAAATACAACGCGCTTTTCATCGGGGCTAATCGCCAGCCGTTTAATATAACCGGTAGCAATACTGGTACTAAAATCGGCAATTTCGCGCCAGCCGCTGTCTTTACGAGGGTGACGGGCAAACAATTTTAAGCCCTGCCCCATAATAAGCGTTCCGTTTTGTGTCCATAAATAGTCTTCTGCACCAGACACCGTTGGGCATATTTGGCTCATAATACGATTGTTCAGGTTTACGCGCTTAATCATCCAAACCGAATCGCTCAGTTTATGAACAAAACTTGCCGCAAGCTGCGACCCGGCAATGCTCGTCGGCACACGTCGTATGCAGCGACCAATTTTTGTTTCAATCGTATCGGGTTTGGGTAAACCTGTACCATGAGGATTTACTGCGTCGAAGGGTGTGATTTGCAAGGTAAAAGGCAAATTGCGCTCACGCCCCAATACGAACAGTCCCAGATGGGAAGCCCCTAACCAACCATAGTACCCAACGCCTTTGACGCTATCAAGCAGCACTGACGGGTTATCGCCATTGGCATCAAAGCGCCAAAGACGCTGCGTTGAATCCGGCTCTACACGCACAACAACAATACTTTTACCATCTGCTGGCAGAATACTTGGTGTGTATTCACTCTCCGATGTTTTTGTGATACGACTCGTGCTTGAATCCTTGATGCTGTACTTATAGATATCCGTTTGGTAGTCTTCCCGCATGGAAGTATAAAGAATCGAATGACTATCCGGAGTGAATATCGGTTGATTATCATATCCCGGTCGGCGTGTTATATTCAGCGGCTTTCCGAACTTCTGACCAGATTTAGATTTTTCCATATCTACCAGATACACTTCCAAATCGCCAAGTGCTTGCATACTTTGGCGAACAGCGCTCGGCATCGGTGCTGGTGCTTGATTCTGCATTTGAGGCTGAACAGCGTACCCGCTTGCGTATTGGCTGAGGCAAAGGATAATGAGAGAGGAAAAGAAAGACTTCATAGCAACGTGTTTTTGTTAGGGATGCAAAGAAAATGTAAATGAATTTTGCCCAAGAGAGCTATCAAGAAAACCAGCTTCAAAGCTGGGCGTAAATCGGCGCTCTGTAAAATGTACAGTCTTATCAGTATCAACCAAGATGACCGTCGAGCAGCGTGTTCCATACTGCTTCTCGGGTGCATCAATAAAGAGGGAAGAAAGCTGCCGTTCCCACTCTATTCCAACTCCTGTATCGGGTAAGCGGCTGTCGTCAGGCTTCGTTGTATCTTGTAGCATTGCCAGCAGTGTATTCGTTAGTTCGTTCTGGTTATCTGTGCTGCTGCTATTTATTATTTCTTGCATACGCATTTTTCCCTGCTCTACTTTATACCATGGCGTATCTAATAAGGCATTACTCACTCCATGAATGCCATTCCGAATCTCAATCACTTTGTCGCCATAATTAGAATACCAGAAGAGTTCTCCTACGGCAATATTTCCCCAGAGAATATTAAAGCCGTTATACTGCTTACCTTTGCGTTTAAGTAAATCTGCAAAATTGTCATTTGTGGTATTTTGTGTCAGAAATTTATAGGTCAATTCACCACGTGAAGGCGCATCGGGATTGATATTTGTAATATCCCTCACATTAGTCAGAGCAGTAAATCGTCCTGATTTTGTCATTCCAAGCCATGTCCCGCCGGCTTCAAAGTCAATCCCTCCTATAACCTCTGGAAAATAGTGCCACCAATGGGCTTTATGTGAGGGACGTTTCGTAAATTCATCTCGATTAGCAGCTAGGATAAACGGATAGTCAGGGTGCGCATTAAGCGCGAAAAGAATAAGACACATGGACAGGATAGAGAGGTGTGAAAGGTATGGTTTGGAATGGAATGTGTGGCGTTTTATACGATGCTGTCGAGTTACTATCCGTGCAACAACCGGATAAAGACGATAACGAAGCGTTAGATTCAACAAAAGTACACGCTTTTATTTCAAATACCAACTTCTCTATACAACTCTTGAGTTCAAGCTCACAGCGAACTTCATTTCTTGCTAACTTATTCGCACCACGTCCACAGAAACCGAAAGTTCGGTTGTTGCCGCACTCACGATTACCCCTCTAAGTGGCGATACGTCTGCATAGTCACGCCCCCAGCCAAGAGCAATGTGTTGACTGCGTACCAACTGATTATTTGTCGGATCAAATTCCACCCAACCCAACTGCGGGATATACACAGCAATCCATGCGTGAGAGGCATCAGCGCCAATCAAACGTTCTGTCCCTTCGGACGGTAGTGTTTCGATATATCCGCTTACGTAACGTGCTGCTAATCCCATTGCACGTAAACATCCTAACGCTAGATGTGCGAAATCTTGACAAACGCCTTTTTTTTCTCGTAAAACGTCTGTTATCGGCGTACTAATGGTTGTAAAACCTGATACAAAATCGAAATCCTCATAAATTCTTTGAATCAAATCCAGCACAGCATCTATGAGCGGGCGCTCTGCCGCAAATGAAAAGAGTGCATATTGATAGACATCTTCCGAAATGTCTACTAACGCAGAGGGAAAACAGTATGGGACTGCATCCAACATATTTTTGTATAAAGACTCTCCAATATCAACACGGGGCTCTCGCAGGAGTTTCACAACCTGTTCCCAAGAATCGTAAACTAAAGAAGTATCTTTTGCCTCGGGCAAATAAAAACGGCGCTCCACAAGAGCGGTTGAACTAACCGTCAAAATGCTATGTGGTTTCTGAATAGCAAAGTAATGAATATGATTATTGAAGAAATCAAAGTATTGTCTTTCATCATTGGGACGAGGTGTAATTTGCAGAGCAATCGTAAGACAGCGTTGCTCAATAAACGGGGCAAAATAATTTCTGGGTGTGAGAAGAGCTATATTATGACAGAGATTCACCGTATCAAAATACTTATATTCTGTACGGTGCATGATGCGATAACGACAAAGTTCCTCGCCGAGTATGCTTTCTTTGAAGTTATCTACAGGTATAAATTTTGTATAATCTGTCATCTTTTCAGCAAATTGGCAATTACAAAATACGCACTGTCTCTATCTTTTTCCCGCAGACGCTCCTCTTGCCCCTTCCAACATCAAAGAGCCTTACCAACAAGTATGTTGATAAGGCTCTTTTTCAAAAGACCGGCAGCTACCTACTCTCCCACACAATCACTCATGCAGTACCATTGGCGGTGCGGGGCTTAACGACTCTGTTCGGAATGGGAAG
>JANYDO010000460.1 GCA_025363605.1 Candidatus Kapaibacterium sp. | reverse complement strand
GCGCACGACCTGAAAAATCCACTCAATTCTATTCGGGGTATCGCCCAGATGGTGCGTAAACGCAAGGAAATTGAGTTAGCGGAAGAAGAAGTAGATGATATGGCTCATCAGATTGAAACCTCGTCCAATTTTATGTTCGAGATTATTACGAATTTGCTTGATGTGAACAAAATCGAAAACGGTAAATTAGTCATTCAGTCCACCAGCGTAGATTTGGTGCTATCTTTGGGCGCTGTCACCGACCGTTATCAAACAGCTGCTGCAAAGAAAAATATCAAACTGCACGTGGACTTACCCAGCGAAGACACGCAAATTTATGCCGACCCGACGCTTACCATTCAGATTCTGGATAATATCGTGTCCAATGCCGTGAAATACTCGCCACAGGGCAAAAATGTGTGGATAAACGTGAGTTGCAATACCGCACAAAAGCGTGTGCGCGTTGCTGTCAAAGACGAAGGTCCCGGTTTTAGTGATGAAGACAAAAAGAAACTCTTCGGTAAATTCGCGCGGCTTTCGGCGAAGCCTACGGGCGGCGAACACTCGACAGGCTTAGGGCTATCTATCGTGAAACGACTTGCTGAAGCGATGGAAGCAACCATCTGGTGCGAATCAGAACTGGGCAGCGGCGCAACATTTATTGTCGAGTTCCCGGACGCTTCGATGATGAAAGCGATGGAAGCCTAAATTGATGACGTGAATTCAGATTTATGATGTAATCCAATTATGGTGTAATCCAATCTTTTCTCACCTTTTATTTTGGGGCAAAATCATGATAGTAACGACCACAGGCGAGCTTCAGGGCTACCGTATCAAGCGCTATTTGGGCGTAGTAACGGGTGAAGCGATTGTCGGCGCAAATATGTTCAAAGATATGTTTGCCGGAATACGGGATGTTGTCGGAGGGCGCTCCGGTGCTTACGAAGGTGAACTTCGCAAAGCGCGAGAAATTGCCTTTCAAGAAATGGAAGATATTGCTATTCAACTCGGCGCAAACGCTGTGGTTGGAGTAGATTTGGATTATGAGGTGTTGGGACAAAATAATGGAATGTTGATGGTGAGTGTGAACGGTACGGCGGTTATTATTGAATAACTCTATGGAAACGCCTACTGCCGCCACACCCGAAATTGCAACACAGGGACAGCCGAATCCTCTGCAATCTGCACGACGCTTTGCGCGGTTGCTGGATGATTTGGTGCGAGTGCCGGGAACGAAGATTGGCATTGGTTTAGACCCGTTGCTCAATCTCATTCCCATCGCCGGCGATGCCGTCGGGACAGCAATGAGCGCATATCTCCTCGTGACTGCCGTGCGCATGGGCGTACCAAAGCGCATACTGGCGCGAATGTTGCTCAACATTGGCATAGATGCACTTGTTGGAGCAATTCCTGTTCTTGGTCAGGCGTTCGATTTTGTCTGGAAGGCAAACAGCCTGAACATGACGCTGCTGGAGCGCTATGCCACAATGCCCACGAGTACGACAAAATCAAGCGGTACAATGGTGGTGGTGGTTTTGATGCTCTTTGTACTCATCGTAATTTTGGTCGTTTGGTTTGCATATTTGCTCTTGTCGCTGCTGGCTTCGTTGCTTCATTTACCGCTTTGGTAATAATTGTTCCGATGTCAGTGTCAGCATGGTTTCGGTGTCGTGATATTATGTCTCTATTTTGATGTATTATTTTCCTGCAACGTTATGGATATAACAAGCACACTCGCTATGGCGATGGGTTCATCGTGGCTTTCGGGCGTGAATCTCTACGCAACTGTGGCAACATTGGGGCTGCTGGGTCGCTTCGCGCACGTACCTTTGCCCGGAAGTCTTGGTGGTCTGACAAGTTGGTGGGTGATAGGTATTGCGGTGGCATTATTTTGTGTAGAGTTTGTTGCCGACAAAATTCCCGCAGTGGACACGGCTTGGGATGCCATTCACACGTTTATTCGCATACCTGCCGGAGCTGTGCTTGCTGCGGCAAGTTTTACTACGTTCGATTCCTCCATTCAAACCATTGCACTGCTTATCGGCGGCGGACTGGCTCTTACGTCGCACAGCACGAAAGCTACGACGCGGGCTGCTATCAATACCAGCCCCGAACCGTTGTCGAATATTGCCGTCAGCACTGCAGAAGACGTGCTCACGATTGGCGGTGTATCGCTTGCGGTCTATTATCCGATTGCTATTATTATTGTTGTTATTTGTGGAGTGATAGGTTCTTTTATCATCATTCCGAAAATTATTGCATATTTACGGCGCGTCATTGGTTTTGTCGGGAATTGGCGCGAGAAATTACGCAATATCTAAGCGCGTTCTCATTTCCATTCACTTGTTTCATCGTTATTAGGAGATACAACTATGGGTATTTTTTCATGGATTTTCTTCGGCTTGATTGCCGGAGCGCTTGCCAAATGGCTTATGCCGGGTAAAGATCCGGGCGGTTGGATTATCACTATTGTTATCGGTATTGCCGGTGGCATTTTAGGTGGCTGGGTAGGCACGTTCTTGGGTTGGGGAGATGTTTCCGGTTTCAATCTCCGTAGCCTTGGACTGGCAATTGTTGGTTCGCTGGTGCTTCTTGGCGGCTATCGCTTGCTGAAGAACTAAGCGCGGCTACGTGCGCATAAATTGAAAAAGCGTGTTGGAGTCCATAATGACTCCGACACGCTTTTTTGTTTGTCGTCAATGTCTTTTTGCGCGTACTCTAATGTTTTTTCCGAAGCCTTTTTTAAGCGGAGCAGTAACGATGCTATCCTGCACAACGGTCGAATCTATGCTGCGTTTGGGTTGGGGGCGTATATCGGCGGCATTGCGATACGCAATAGTGGAGGATTGAAAAAAATCAAGCGGCATAGGTAGTGGACTCTGGATAAGGCTAATGGCACGCGCTTGCGGTGTCGTCAGTGAATCTCGGCTCCCGACGGCAAAGCCGCCCGGGCGAAGCTGCTTTGCAAGGGGAATATAGACGGAAAAATTCTGCCGCGCTATCCGCTCGCCATTGTAGAGCAAGGTGAGGCGCTCATCCATAAATTTGCCGATGGCTTTGGTGCGTGAGGTGAGCTTGTACGCGCTTGTCGTGTCAAATGTTAGCGTGTCGGCAAAGGTGAGTATTCGTGCGGGGTCGCCGTCGAAGACAATAACGGGGTCGCCTTCGGAAACGCGCTTGTAGAGTTCGGCTACGTCTTCGCGTCCGGTACGCACGCAGCCGTGCGATGACGGTCGCTGCCCCAAATAGCGATAGTAGGAGTCTTTTTCAAGTCCGTGAAAGCCGACGTTGTAATTAAATCCCACCCACGAGAGCATTTTTGTATTGCCAAATTGTCTGGAGATTGCTTCGGGGGATTTGCTCTGAACCGAAAAAATACCGCTTGGTGTTATGATGCCACCATCATTGGTGATGTGTCCCGTTGAAATTGGTATGCGTAGTGAATCTCCGTTCCGATAGTGCAGGGTGGCGTGCTGTGTTGCCAGATTCACCTCGATAAAGCGCTCTCCCAGCACATAGACCGTATCACATATACGGGCGAAATCCAGATGATTGGCGATGCCGCGCAGGAGCAAGCGTTTTTTTGCTGAATCGTGTGCGGAGGACGATTGTTCCGAGCCCGCATGAATACTAAGACGTGAAGAAACGAAGAATAATCCCACCGCCAACAGTGCCGCGCTAAAATGTATGACAGTATTCATAAATTGAAAAGAAGTGAATTGCAGCCTATTAAATGCAAGCAGTGAATCGCAAATTTAACAAAATTTTACGGCATTAAAGCGGACTTCTTGAAGACAGCATAAAACAACGGTTTTACATCTCTGATTTTTTGAGTATTTTTGCCGTGCAGCATACACCAAGTCCGGCGACTTTTGTCGCAGGACTGTCACTCTTTGCTATGCCTGCCGCATTCGAGCTACACTGTAACTACATTCTTCTTTATCGTTCATTCCCCGAAACTTGTGGATAAATTTGTCATCACCGGCGGAAAGCCGCTCGCAGGGCGCATCACCATTTCCGGCGCAAAAAATGCGACTCTTGCCATTATGCCCGCCACCCTCCTTGCCGGAGGCGTATATCACCTTACCAACACACCGAATTTACGCGATGTCTGGACGCTTTCACGGCTTCTCGGCTCAATGGGCGTTCATGCCGAACTCAATGATACTGACCTTTTTGTGGACACCAGCAATATCACTTCCTATGAAGCGCCCTACGAACACGTCAAAAAAATGCGGGCTTCGTTTCACGTTCTGGGACCACTCTTGGCGCGGTACGGCGAGGCAAAGGTATCGCTTCCGGGCGGCTGCGCGTGGGGTCCGCGTCCGGTGGATTTGCACCTGAAGGGCTTGGAAAAGTTGGGTGCGCAAATTGACCTCGAAGCGGGCTACGTCATTGCCAGAGCACCGGAAGGCGGCTTGCGTGGTGCGCGTATTCATTTCGACATCTCCAGCGTAGGCGCTACGGAAAATGTGATGATGGCTGCCGTACTTGCCAAAGGCTCGACAACGCTTTCCAATGCAGCCGTAGAGCCGGAAGTAACGGCGCTGGCACGAATGTTGGTGAATATGGGCGCAAAGATTGAAGGCATCGGCACAACAACGCTCGAAATCGAAGGCGTTCCCGAACTCAAAACCGTGAACGAAGAAACCATACCCGACCGCATTGAGGCGGGAACATTCCTCATCGGTGCAGCAATGACACGCGGTAAAATCACGCTTGACAAGACGAATCCGTATCATCTCGCCGCCGTTATTGCAAAATTAGAAGAATCCGGCTGCGAAGTAGATGTCAATGGCGATAGTATCACGCTGACAATGGAAACTGCGCCTAAGCCGACCGATATTACGACTTCGCCCTATCCGGGTTTCCCGACTGACTTACAAGCACAATGGATGGCATATATGCTGATGGCAGATGGTACATCCAGCATCACCGATACCATCTATACCGACCGTTTCAAGCACGTTCCCGAACTTCTGCGTTTAGGAGCAGATGTGGAGATGGCTGAAAATACGGCGATTATCAAAGGTGGTAAGAAACTATCCGGCGCGACCGTCATGTCCACCGACTTGCGTGCGAGCGCATCGTTGATATTGGCGGCGTTGGTAGCGGAAGGGCGGAGCGAGATTCTGCGCGTCTATCACCTTGATAGAGGCTATGAAGCAATCGAAAAGCGCCTCGGCGCTTTGGGCGCACAGATTCGCCGCGAACGCACCGAAGAGTTTTGAGAAATGTTTGAGTATTGATTTTTTTTGAATAATCCCCAAAGCGCTACATATCGCGGAAAATCTGCGGACGCGGCGCACACACATTATGGTTACATTCTTTCGTTCCATGAGTAGTCGAGGGCTGTTTGTCCTCGCGGTCTCGGCGCTTGCAGGAGCGCCGCTTACAGCGCTCGGCGTTTATCAACTCTATCGCACCAGCCACGAGATTTCGACCGGTGTGCGTGTGCAAGGAATTGTCTTGCGCACGGAATTGACCGATGGCGGCTATTATCCCCTCATCCGTTTTGAGGCGACAGGGCAAGGAATTATGCGCTTTACAGACCGTTCCGGCTCACACAAACAAGAATTTCAAGAAGGCGAGCAGGTGGAAGTGCTTTATCCGCCCTACGAACCCGAAAAGGCGCGTGTTTTTACGCCGCAGCGCTTCTGGTTTGCTTCCGTGGTAATGACCTCGGCAGGCTTATTGCCACTACTACTAGGCGGACTCACGGCGTGGTTCACCGAGCGAAAAAAACGTGAAGGCGAGGAGTAACTGTTTATGAATGAGCGAATGATTGCAATGCTGCTCTGTGCCTTGACGCTGGGGTTGTTTCCGAAGGAAGCAACCATCGCTGCCGCTAGGACTTTTTCAGCGTACACTTCGCTCACGTCCTTATTCGGTCATTCAGAGAAAAAAGGTTCTGAGAAAAAAAATACGGAGAAAAAGAACGCAGAGAAAAAGAATAAAAAAGCTCTCTCGAAAAATAGCCATCAGCAAACAGTACAGAAGCAGAAAGGCGTTGCCGCGAAGTCGAAAGATCCTACGCCACAATCAGCAAAAGCAAAAGCAAATGCAAAGCAACTTGAAAAACTCCGCAAAGATATTGAGCAAGATCGCGCAAAACTTCGGGCGGTGAAGCAGAAGGAGCGTCAAGTTTCGACAAAACTGCAACAGTATCGTCAGAAAGATGAGCGTATCAACGGCTCACTCCAAAAGTTGAATACGTCCTTGGCACGTGTGCAAGATTCTTTGCGCAATGCCACGCAGCGCATCACAACGCTCTCCGCCAGAAGTGCGCTTTTACGCCGTGAATATGCCGACCTTGCATACACCGTCAGTCGCAGCGAAGCGCCGGATGTGGATGAAATGCTCATTGGCACGGCATCCATGCAAGAAGCAGCCTTGATGGAAGGAACGATGAAATATTTGAGCAAACAGGCTTTTGGGCGTATTCACGAATCCGAAACGCGGCGTGATTCCTTGGCGCAAGCAAAGGAGCGTCTTGCAGCAAAGCGCAACGAAGCTGCTGAACGAAAAGCACAACAACAGGCAGAGAAAAACAAGGTGCAAAGCGCTATTCAAGGTAAAAAAGACGAATTAAAATCCGTGCAGGCAAACAAGCAAGAACTTATTCGTCGCTTGGAGGAGCGTAATGCCAGCGCTCGCAAACTGGAAAATATGATTGGGTCGCTGGTGAGCAAGGCGGAAGGCGGGTCGAAGCCGACGAGCTATATGCAGAGAAACGCCAATAAGGGCGATGATAACAGCGCCGAACAAGCATCCAG
>JANYDO010000345.1 GCA_025363605.1 Candidatus Kapaibacterium sp. | reverse complement strand
TTCTGCCCGGCCTGTACACATTCCGCGTTCGGGCTGCCAATAACGACGGCGTTTGGAATGACGAGGGTACGGCACTAACATTTGAACTGAAGCCATTTTTCTACCAAACGTGGTGGTTTCGTGGGTTTGTAGGTGTGTGCGTGATTGCCTTTGGATTTGTTGCCTATCGTTTGCGTGAAAAGCGGGCAGAAAGGCGAGAAACTGAGCTACTGGCGCTCGTGCAAGAACGGACGCAAGCCATTACCAGCGAAAAAGAGCGTACCGAGCGTGCATTGGCGGAAGCACAGCATCTGCACGAAGTGGCAGAGCAGGCGCAAACGGCTATTGAGGAAAAACGTTTGTATCTGACAGAACACGTACAGTATATTTTGCAAGCGCTGGATGAGGTTGCACAAGGTAATTTGGCAATTAATCTCGAAACGGAAGATGAGCAAGGGAATGACGATATTCACGACCTTGTGAGTGGTATCAACCGCACAATTACGATGATGCGCGAGATTGTAGGCGGCGTGATGGATGCAGCGGAATCGGTTGCAGCTTCGGGGCAGCACATCACGACTTCTGCTACAACGCTTGCCTCCTTTGCGCACGAACAATCGCGTAATGCCGGAAATGTTGCCGAAGCAATGCGCTTGGGTGCGAATGAAATTGCCGAACACGCTTCCACCGTACAGGCTTCGCTTTTATTGGCACATGAAGAGCGAAAGACAGCCAAAACGGGAGAGGAAATTGTGAACCGCACGGTGGAGAAGATTCACGATATTGCGCGGCTTGTGGATACGTCTTCGCGCAACGTCGCTGAACTTGCCGCCTTGAGCGATCGCATCAGCGAGATTACAGAAGTCATTCAATCAATTGCCGACCAAACAAATCTTCTTGCGCTGAACGCCGCTATTGAAGCGGCTCGTGCAGGCGAGCAGGGACGCGGCTTTGCAGTCGTTGCCGATGAAGTGCGCAAACTTGCCGAAAGTACGGCACAAGCCACAAAGCAGATTAGCTCTACGGTCAGAACGATTCAAGATGAAATTAAAAGCGCCGTTACGTCGCTTGCCGAAGGTGCAAAGCAAATGGACGAGGGCGTACATCTTGCCGAGCAGACCCGCGCATCGCTTCAAAGCGTTGTGGCTAGCGCCAACGACAATGCCAAGCAAATGGGACGCATCGCGCAGATGAGCGCTGTGCAAGCGGAGAAGAGCGCCGAAAGCCTGCAAAGTATTGAAGGAATGCACAGTGCCACAGCGCGTGCCGCCACAGGTGTGGAAGAGATTGCTCGTGCAGCACAGGATTTACGCCGCCTCACCGAAGCAATGCAACAGCAAGTGGCGCGGTTTGTGCTGGAGTGAAACGTTCCACATTACAGATGGATATGGTATTGCAATGTTCAAGAACAAAAAATATGGCAACAGAAGTAGTACACTATTCATAGAGAGATTCCTTTCAAAATAAAACAAGAGACGTGAGAGTATTTTGTCTGGAGAAGACAAGATATTTTTTATGGCAAACAGAAAAGCTACAAAAATAGATAATGGCATCTGTGCTACGGCATGGGAACTGGCTTCTGCGGCACAGACTGAGCGCAACGCTCACGTGTCTGTATTCCAAGAATTACTGTCCGAATGCTTACGTCATTGATATTTTCCGTAACAACTCTTGAATTCAAATATCACCTTAATAACCCAACTATCCGAGAAACGTTACAGCTATTCGTACAAAAATAAAATATTTTTTTAGTTGTGCGTTGATTTTTCGATACGAATACTTCGCTGCCGCCTACCTTATCGCTGAATATGTACGGGGTGCGTAAAGATAAAACGCCCTTGAGATTGGACACGAAGAAAATATAGCCCCGTCGGAAATGAGAATGTATCAATTGTTGCGGGTGATTCTTCCACACTCTTTCTCAGGACTACTTGCCCCAGCGTGTTTGTGAGTGTTAGGATGTATGCACCCTCTATGCCTTGAACAGAAATAAAATTTGATGCGGGATTTGGAGCAATAATTATGTTTGGTTCGCTGTAATATGCTTGCACGCTTGTAATGCGATCAAGGGTTTCGCGGATAATCTGCTTCATCCGCAAATACGTCGGCTCAACCGTCCGAAGTTGGCTTTGCACGGAAAAGACACCTACCAGATTTCGTCGCCAATCAATCCACGGCGAAAAACCGAATGCGCCTTGCGACGAGGATTCCAGCACGTCGCCCGTGGCTGCGTCCACGACTTCTCGCCAATGCCCAAGCGCATAGCGAGTGTTTCTATCAACACCCGGCACAAATGGCGCAAGCGCAGCGTATGGCGAATACACTATCGGTGCGCCGCGCGTTTGGTCGCGCTTCATTTCGCTAATGATACTTTCGGAGAGAATGCGTTTCCCATTCCACACGCCGCCATTCAAGAGCATTTGCAGATAGAGTTTGTACTCATTTGCCGAACTTACCACGTTTCCAGCCACACCCGGATTACTGGCATTGGTAAAAAATGTCAAGCGCATCCCCAAAGGACGCGCCACATACCGCGCAAAAAGCGTATCCCACGCGTCACCGCTTGGCAGATTTAGTTTGCTTGCTACCTCTGCGCAACGCCCTGCTGTTTGCATTCCACGCCCACCATACGCCATACTGCCTCCGGGCTGCGTGGCAAGCGGCAAAGCGAGAATTGCCCGTACAGCAGAGTCCATCGTTATTGCGGAATTGCGCAAAATGTCGTCCTCCACACTATTGCCATCTTCTGCAATGCCGGAGGTCATGGAAAACATTTGCCGCACGGTCATTCGGGCTTTATCGCCTATGGCATAGCTTAAAAATTTGCCCGCCGAATCGTCCAGCCGCCACGTGCCGTCGTCCACCATGCCCATCACGACACCTGCCGAAAGCCACTTACTTGCTGAAGCAATAGGCACAAAGCGGTCTGCGGAGTATGTTCGATTCGGAGCAGTGAATGTTTTATTGTAGATTTCGCGTCCATCTTTGATAAGAACAAGTGAATATCCGCCGCCCAGACCGGAAATTTTACTGACGCTATCTTGCAAAAGGCGGTCAAGTGCCGTAAAGTCGTATAAAGTTTGAGCGGATGCCTGACGGCTTGATATATTCCAAAAGCACAGTGCAAGCGCAATAATGCTCACAGAGCGAAAGGTTTGTTTCATTCGTGTACGAAAGTGTGGTAAATAAAAAAATCACACAGAAGAAAAGCCGTAAACACCTGCCTTCGGATGCTTACGGCTGGAAACGTCGGTCTTTACTTGCTATCGCTCTTACGTTTTTCGCGGTTTTCTTTCATTTTCGCTTTTGCAGTCTCGCGCTCTTCGGGAGTCATGTTGCCCCAACGCGCTTTTGTGTTTTCTTTGAATTTCGCTTTTGCAGCCTCGCGCTCTTCGGGAGTCATAGAGTCCCATTTTTCTTTTGCTTTGTCCTTATACTCGGCTCTGAGCGCTTCTTGCTGTGCAGGGGTGAGTGCTTCCCATTTTGCTTTGATTTTATCACCTTTTGTTGTGGATTCTTGGGCAAAAAGCAATCCGCCAAGCACTGCCACAAGGAGTGTGGCAATAATCATCATTCGACGCATAATGTATCCTTTGAAAAAGTAGAAATACGGGATGTATTATGCCGCATTAGACAGCTACCGGAGAAAATTATTCATTTCATCTTAGGACTTTCGCAAACTGTCCATGTTTGCTGTTATTCCGACGCAGGTCGGAATCTATCGGAAACGTGTACACGTCATGGATACCGACCTACGTCGGTATGACAGATACGATTTGCGAAAGTCCTACATCTATTGCCGCTCATAGTGAATCTTGATTTCGCAAGCGTTTCAGGCGTAGCAGTCGCACGATTGCTGCATACCACTTATACAAGCGAGTCGTATCAAGGAGTGGTAAATCCCGCGAGACGCGCCACATCAGAAACAAGCCAAACGCGCCAAGCACAATATCTGCAAGCCACATAGAAAGCCACGGCGGCATCATGCCTCGGTCAGCAAGACGCTCACCGGTCATCAGAAAAATCCAATAAACCACGTAGAATACTAACGTGATGGCACCACTAATGCCAAAGTTTCCACGCCGCGTCATAATACCAAGCGGGCAGCCAATCAGCACAAATATCAGACACGCTGCCGGAATGACATACTTTTTATGAATTTCGACAAGATATTTATTTGCCGTCATCTGGCGGTCACGAATTTGAAACATATCGTTATCAAGACTCGAAAAAATGCCCGCCACACGGCTTTCCACGCGCCATGCAGCATCCTTGCGCGTGAGGGGTTTTGCGGCAAGAGCCTGTGCTGCTGAATCTTGTGCTATTGGAATTGCCCGTAATTCCGGTTGTGTGCTATCGTGTATGCCGTGTAAGTATTTGGTTTGAATAGTCATCATTTTGATAACATTCTGCTCCGATAGCGCCATATTCTTTTCACTTTCACTCACGATTTGCCGCATATCAGCTATGCGCATTGTGCGGTCTCCACGCGAGTAGAAGCGTTCATCGGTGCGGCTAAAGGCAAAGCCGTTGGCATCCATGATGATACGGTGCTGCTCAAATTTGATTCGCCGATAATCGCCCATGTTTTGCTGATTCATTTGGTGAATCTCACCATTCGTCAGCATCAGCACAATCTTCGAGTAATCCGTTGAAAAATTTATCCGTCCCGTATCAGCAGAAACAACATTCATCATGTCCACCGAAGTATTATCGTAAATGGTCACACCCAGCATACAACCTTGTGCCGTGTCGATATTCCGCGACAAAATACTATATCCGTCAATTTGGGTGGAAAATTGCCCCTTGTCCACCACAAAGGTCGGTTTCTTGCGCTGTATATCTACCATAAGCATCTGTGCGCGGTAGTTTGCATCCGGCAGGACAACATCATTGAACCAATAGAGCCAGAGCGATAGTAGAATGCCTGCAATCAGCATCGGGCGCATCATCACAAGCAAACTGCCTCCGCCGGAACGAATAATCGTGATTTCGTTGGTCGAACCCAAATTTCCAAATGCCATCAGCGATGCGACCAAAACACCCATTGGCACGGCAAGCGTAACCATCCACGCCAGATTGAGCGCAATAAGTTGCGTGATAATCCAAGCGCCCAAGCCCTTTCCAACCAGTTGCGGCAGAAAGTTAATCAGAAATTGGAGCAGGAAGACAAACATCACGGTCAACGCTCCAAAAAAGAAGGGACCGATGTGTGCTCGAAGGATATAGCGGCTAATGTGGCTCATAGGGAATTGCTTAAAATTGTAGCACGAGTTTGACGGGGCAATGGTCGGAACCCAGCACATCCGACTGAATGGAGGCTTCGTGCAGATGCGGCAGAAGGTCTTTGGTGATAAAAAAATAATCAATCCGCCAGCCGATGTTGCGCTCACGTGCCATTTGGCGGTAGCTCCACCATGAATAATGTCCGCTGTCCTGATTATATTCCCGAAATGTGTCCACGTAACCCAACTTCACAATGTCGTCAAGTTTTTCTCGCTCAATCGGCATGAAACCTGAGGTTGTCTCGTTTTCCTTCGGGCGAGCAATATCGCGTTCCGAATGAGCAGTGTTGTAATCGCCACAAACAACCACTTTGCGCCCCTTGGCGCGTAAGTCTTGTGTATAAGCAAAAAGCGCGTCGTAGAAATCCAGTTTGTACTGCAAGCGTCCTTTTTCCTCCATGGAGCCATTCGGAAAATAAACATTCACCAGCACAAAATCCCCGAAATCCGTAGCAATCATGCGCCCTTCGCTATCGAACTCCGGCTTGCCCATAGTACGCTCTACTGCAAGCGGCTTCATGCCGGAAAACGTCGCCACACCGCTATATCCCTTGCGTAGACTGCACGAGTGGTAGTGCGCCTCGTAGTCGTCCGGCTGGCGGAGAGAAATATCAAGCTGCTCCGGCAAAGCCTTTGTCTCTTGAAAGCAGATAGCATCGGGCTTTTCGCGGTCGAGATACTCAAAAAGACCTTTGTTCTGAATGGCGCGAATACCATTGACGTTCCATGAAATGAGGTTGTAGAGCATAAAGTGAAAGATTTTGTGATAGATGCTGTTTGCTCGTCATTTTTCGAGAGTCATTCTGTGAGAGGTGTTTTTTGAAAAAACTCAACAATTGTTTCTCCAAAATGGCGCTCCGTCAGCTTTTGCCAGCCTTCCGGCAAGAGGACAGTTTCGCGTACATCATGTTCTGCGATAAAAACACAATTTTCTGCACAAATGCTTGATGCTGCCAGTGCTGCGAAGACAGGATTGAGGAGCTTTGCAGCATACGGCGGGTCGCAAAAAATCATATCAAAACGCTCGTCGTGG
>JANYDO010000341.1 GCA_025363605.1 Candidatus Kapaibacterium sp. | reverse complement strand
TCTATTGCCGGCTCCGGTAGCATTATTTATTTTGGCAATCCGACGATTCGCCGCAGCATTACGGGTTCGGGTAACATCGTCGGCGGTAGATAAGAGTAACGAAATGCTGTTGATGAAAGTTGTCGTCCACTATTCGAGGTGAACGACAACTTTTTTTGTATCTGCAAGAATAAATAGAATACGTCAAGCCTCAATAAGTGCTTCCATATCCAGATTTGGTGCAAGCAGGGGCAACATTTCGCGCTGCGGCGAGCCACCCGACACAATAATTTCTCCGGCTTCCGAAATCACCACATCAATTTCTGTGCGTAAGCCAACTTCATTTGGAATATAAATTCCCGGTTCAATCGAAAACGATGTCATCGGAATCAGCCGACGAATATCCTGCGTTTCAAAATTGTCAATGTTTGCGCCCGAACCGTGCGTGTCAGTCGTGATGCTGTGTCCGGTGCGGTGAATGAAGTATTGACCAAAGCCCGCGTCATCGATCACTTTTCGGCAAGCATCGTCCACATCGCAGCCGCGTATGGGCTTGCTCGGGAAATTATCGTAAAGCAGTTTCAAAGCAGCATCGCGTCCGGCAGCAATGGTATTAAAAAGCATAGCAGGTCGCTCCGGCACTTCTTCACCGATATATGCCATCCACGTAATATCGGAGTACACCGAATTGGGTTTTGTCATCTTTGCCCACATATCCACGAGCAGAACGTCGCCACGTTTGATAGTAGCGTTTTGTTCTGCCGTTGGCTGATAGTGCGGGTTGGCGGAATTTTCATTGACCGAAACGCTTGGCATAGCATAGCTTGTCATGCTGTTTGCTTCAAAAAATCGCCATACTTCTTGCTGCACATCGTACTCGGTCACCGTTTTTCCAGCCAAGATATTTCCGCGAACATAACCCAGACAGCGCATCATTGCTGTTCGGAGAAGTTTTGCTGTTGCTTTGTTCTCCTCAAACTGCTCCTTCGACCATACTGCCGAATACTTTTGCACAATCTCCGCTGACGAGTGCAAATCAAATCCCAAAGACCGCAGCCATTCTACCGTTCCGCCATCCACCCACGATACAACCGGAATCGCATTATTGGGTGAGTATTCGAGTGCAATACGTTTTTTGCCTTGCAAGGCGCTTGTAATGGCGCTTTCCCAATCGTTGCGCGTCGCATAGCGTACTTCACGTGCAGCAACCGTGCCAAGCGTATGCACCTCAATTCCGTTCACAATTTTTATCGGTTCTCCTTCTGCCGGAATAATGACCGCCCAGCGCCGCGAACAGTGCGTTTCGGGTGGCAAATCCAGCGTTTGCCATGCAATCGGGTTGCTATGACGAAAATCATATAGTAGCCAAGCATCTATAACGCTTTCGCGGAGAATGGATTGAATATGGGAAAGATTCATAGAGCAGTCAAAATGTGGAAATGAAGCATTTAATTGATTATTTGCAGAATGAGGCAAGCATAGATTTGGCTTCGAGTAGCCCGCTTTCGGAGGCAATTTTGAGGTCTTGGCACGCACTGGGGTCTTGAAGTGCGATTTTCACCCTTGCCCGGTGTACAAGCGCTTGAGTGGCTTGCGGTTCGAGTTCGATAGTTGTGGTAAAGTCAGCGATTGCCCCCAATAAATCGCCTGTTTGCGCTCGCGCCTGTCCACGCATGAAAAAGTACATTGAATTTGCGTGGTTGAGACGCAGGGCATCAGAATAGTCATTCTTTGCGCCTTCGTAGTCGTTCATTTGGAGTTTTGCCATGCCGCGTAAAGAGATTGCTTCGTCATCGTAAGGGTCAATCTGGATGGCGCTTGTGCAATCATGCGTTGCGCCTTCGTATTGCTTGAGAGAAAATTTGGCGTAAGCGCGGTAAAGATATGCCAATGCGGCGTTGCTGTCCTTGCTGTTAAAGCGCAAAACTTCGCTGCAATCCTTGATTGTACCGACATAATCGCCCATTTGCAATTTTGCATATCCGCGAAAACGGAACACCTCGGCAGTCGCCAGAGAGCGCTTCATTGCTACATCAAAATCTCGCACCGCTCCGGCAAAATCACCGCTATCCGTTTTTGCCAAACCACTTTGGATGTACTGCTGCATTTGCGTTGAATTCTTATGTTGGGCAAGGGCAGGAACAAAAAAAAGTGTTATGCTCAAGCAGATATGCAACCCAAGAATCATCGTCTTTGTTTGCATTGTCATTACACACCCGAAACTTTCTTGTAAATAAGTTGTAAAGCCGCTACCACAGCGCGTTCACGATTGACAGCACGGTCTCCGCCAACGGTGTATTTATGTGCCTCTGTGCCGTTCTTGTCTGCAATTCCCACCCAGATTGTGCCGACGGGTTTTTCCGGTGTGCCGCCGTCCGGTCCGGCAATACCGGTAATGGAAACGCCGATGCTCGCTTGGAAGCGTTCACGAATGCCGCTTGCGAGTTCTAACGCAGTTTCTTCGCTGACTGCGCCGTGCTGGCGCAGTGTTTCGGGTTTCACACCTATAAATTGTATTTTCGCTTCATTGCTGTAACATTGCACTCCGCCCAGAAAATATGCCGATGCACCGCGAGAAGCCGTGAGCGCAGCGCCCAGTAAACCAGCGGTGCAAGACTCCGCGACGGCAATCGTCAAACTGCGTTCAGCCAATAATCGCCCCACGATGGCATCGTAGGAATCACCATCTTTGCCGTAGATAAAGCGCTCGGCACGTGAGCGAATGCGCTCTTCAATACGAAGCAAGATTTCATCTGCTCTGTCACGGTTTTCGGCAGTAACAGTAATGCGTAATTTCACGCCGCCCGGCGACGGCAAGAAAGCGAGTTCCTGCCCTTCCAGAATTGCATCCACATCGCCGATAAGGTCTGCAAGCGTTGATTCTGCTATGCCCGTGGTCAGTAGTGTGGTATAGCGCATCACAGGGTCGTTCTGAGAAAGTTCGCGCAGACGAGGAATAACACGGTCTTGCATCAGGTGTTTCATCTCGTAGGGAACGCCGGGCATCGAAACCATGATTTTATCACGCTTGGAAGAATTATAGTCTGAACCTGCCTTGAGTGTGAACCACATTCCCGCTGCCGTTCCTTTGTCGTTTTGCAGTACCTCGCACGTGCTGGGAAGCATTGCCTGTGCAGCATTGCGCTCCGACATTTCACGCCCAAGTCTGCGAAAAAGCGACCGAAGATGTTCCAAAGTAGGTTCATGCAGGACAGCGTTATCATGCAAAAATTCCAGCAAAGCAGTTTTCGTGCGGTCATCGTGCGTGGGACCCAGCCCGCCGGTGATAAGAACCGCATCTGCCACACCAAGCAATCGCTTGAATTCATCAATAATTTGTGATAGTTCGTCGCCCACGACCGAGTGTGCCACGACGCGCCAGCCTTCACGGGAACACGCCTCCGCCATCCATGCGGCATTGGTGTTCACAATTTGTCCAATGCAGATTTCGTCGCCGATGGTAAGCAGTGCTATGGTCATGGGATTTGCGTACTTTTAGAGTTTGAAGATTGTTGTGCGTGTTCTGATGCCTTGAGCGCGCAACTCAAGTGTGTAGAAGCCGCTTGCAAACGCTTGAAGAGACAGAGTATATTGGTCGGTGTGGGGTGGAAGGTCATTTTGAAGCATAATTCTCCCGCACACATCGTACAAAATTAGCGTTTCTGCGCTATTCTGCAAGCGCGATACATCAATAGTGATATTTTCTTGTGTTGGATTGGGATAAACGGCTGCGTTTGCACTCGCTTGCTTGTGTTTTTCATCGGTCTCCAGAAGAGTCGTTATGTACTCTTGAGCGTTATTTGTAGCGGCTACCCACTCTGATTCTTGGCTCATAGCACTGATGCTTTGTGTGGATGTCTCAAAGCGCAAGAACACGCTTGCCGTTGTGCTGGTGCTGCTCGGATTCGTCAGAGTGATAGTGTGAGGCTCGTCAGATTGTAATGGAAAGAAAAGCCTCTGCGGTATGCTGACAATGGAATGCGAGGGCTGAACGCTCAGAACTTCGACTTCGCTTGTGTCCAGCATAGCGCGTACGCCCGGCTGAAAATTTGCACCTTGAATCGGTAAGCCAATAAGCGATGCTTTGCCACGGCGTACCAATTCAAGCGCCTCGTAGCGGTCTATCTGTGGCAGCACGGGGTACAAAAATTGTGGTGCCACACGGTAGCCATAGTGCTGTGAGTCGGCATTTTCCAGTAGCAGCACAAGTGGTGGCTCCGTAAGCGAGGGACGCAAGAAATTTGCCGGAATAAGCACCGTTACTTCGCCCGCCGTCGCTCGCAGTACCGGTGTGGAGCGAAGCGCAAGCATCACGGTAAGTGGCGGCATAAAGCCAGCACCCTTGATGACAAATTCCAATCGCGGCGAGCCGTCGGCGTTATTGTACCATTGCGGTTGCAAGTCCGTAATAAGTGGCGCTGTCCGCGAGATAATCCGCACCGTTGCTTCGGTGAATTGTCCGTCGAAATTCGTCAGGCGAACTCGCGCGGTATTGCCCAAGATATTCAGTTCACGCGGGATTTCGACGGTTGCCTCGGAAGCGCTTATTACCTGCCCCGCAGCCAATGCATCATTAAGCGTGAGTGTAACAGCACCACGCCTAAAAAAGAAACCTCTGCCCGAAAGTGTAACCGTAAATGCCTGCCCACTGGCAACGGTCGAAGCGACGCTCTGCGCCGTCAGTTGTGGTGCTGGGACAGCAATCACCGTAAATATCGTGGAAAGGACGGCATCGCCAACACGAAGACTGAGGCGGTATGCGCCCACGCGCCGGAGTGCAAGCGGCAAACGCAATGTCGCAGCCGTTGTGCTAATATTTTGCACCTGTACTTTTGTCGGCGTTGTTGTTGGGTTGTTAAGCGGCACAACGTCGAATTGCCCAAAAAACGAGAGATTGCGCCCGATAACAGTGAGCGTATAATCTTCGTCGCCCGTGATAACAGGTTCGGGAGTTGTGCCCAGTATTTGCGGCACTTGTGGAGCAAAATAAGTAAAATTGCTTCCCTCAAGAAATACTTCGCCAAGTGGGGAAGCAACAGAAACGCTGCCCGACGCACCTTCAGCGAGAATAGCCGTAATTTGATTATCGGAATCAACGGTAAACCGTAGCACGTTTATTCCACCAAAGCGCACAGCATTCACATTCGCAAAGCCTTGTCCGTAAATCGTAATCGGTGTTCCCGGCGAACCCGTGCCGGGGCTAATGCTCGTGATGACGGGGCGAGCGTTCACAATATAGGTAAACGCCGACGGTGAAAATATCGTCGTATCCGGCGTTGTGAGTGTGATGAACCCTGTGCCGCCCGCGCCTACGGTAGCAATGATAAGCGAGTCAGATTCAACGGTGAAGGCACTTGCCGGAATGCCTCCGAATGTCACGCTGCGTACAGCGGTGAAGCGCTCTCCGCGAATCTGTACTCGCGTTCCGAAACTTCCCGAAGACGGCGTAAAATCTGTAAGGCGTGGTGGGGCGGCGGGCGGAGTGATAACGGCGGCAACACTATCAAAAAACTGAATCCGAATCGGCTGTCCGTTTAAGCCTGCAATAGTCACCGCATTACCATTTTGTACGGCAGCATTGGTAAACGTAAGTTGCACGTTGGAAACGCTATTGCTTGCAGCGTGGTTCTGCGCTTGTCCCGTAAAGAAAAACTGGACACTTCTTGTATTCAGCACACGAGCCACCACCGAAAGACCACTTGGAACGCCGGACACGGTGTAGTGTGTGCCGGTGCTGAGGACAGTGCCGGGCGCTGGCAGCCACGTCGTGCGGTCGAGCGTAATGTCGTGCGTTTGCCCCACAGCGCCATTATTGGCGGGAGTCTCGGTAAAAACAGTGTTCGTATAGGTGGCGTTCGGAACGGGTTGGTCGAGTACAGCAAAGAAACCACGCGCCAGCCCGCCGATGGTAGTAAACTGCCCGCCTACCAGTACCGTCGGGTCGCCGACGACATTCGCAAGACCATTGAATTCAATTTGTCCGTTTGCGCTGGGATTGCCCCAGAGCGTCGAAGCACCCGTTACTGCATCAAGCGAGGCAAGGTTTTGAAGTCCCGCGCCGCCAATAGCTGTGTAATTCCCACCAGCAATGATACGCGACCCAAGCACGAGCGACCGCAGAACTCCATTGTTACAATTCGGATTCCAAGCCGTCACTAAGCCCGTTGTGGGATTGAGCGCCGCCAAACCCTGCCGTCCGCCACCGCCAATAATAGTAAAAAAGCCGCTTGCATAGATATTCGTGCCATCGGTAGTAACGTTGAGAACGATATTATCCGATGCCGGATTCCATGCCGCTGGTACGCCTGTTGCTACATCAATGGCTGCAATGCGTGGTCGCCCGAACCCCCCGACATTCAAAAACAGCCCTCCGGCATAGATAGTGGAGCCACTTTGCGCCAAGGAAAAGACGAAATTGTCCGCCGATGGATCCCATGCCATTAGCGCTCCTGTACCTGCATCCACCGCCCCCAGAAAGAAACGATTGGTTCCGGCAATTTGGAAAAATGCTCCGCCCATATACATCGTTGTTCCACTGAGCAGCATCGTGAAGACTGTTCCGTTGGGTTGCGGATCCCATGCCGTCGCTGCGCCTGTTCCGGCATCAATGGCTGCGGCACGGCTGCGGGGCTGTCCGCCCGCGTTCAAGAATGCCCCGCCGATATAGACCACACCTCCGCTTGGAACAATCACCACCACATCGTTGTCTGCTCCCGGATCCCATGCCGTTGCATACCCCGTGCTTGCGTCAATAGCAGCAATGCGGTTTCTGGCAACAACCGAGCCATCGGGATTGATAACATTAGTGAACGTCCCGCCGATGTAAAACACGCCGCCGCCGTCTGCAACGGACAACACAGAACCATTCGTCTGCGCCATATCGGGGCGGATAAATTGTGCGAAAGCAACATTAGTCAAAAATACCAAGCAGACAGTAACGAACGAGAGGGAGAGCGTTATCCGGCGTGTGTGGTCTGTGAAAAAAGGTGTACGAATAGTCGTGAACATAGAAAAAACGTGAAACCGTGATGGTCTAATGCAAAGCAGATTCAACCGAAAAAAAAGGCGAGAACAATTATCGTTCTCGCCTACAAACATACGAATTTCTATGGTTTTAGGATTCTTCTACTGCTTCGGTGTACTTTTTTTTCTTGAAGGGTCGTACAATCAGCCGCGTTCCTCGGTCGTAACTGAGATAATTCCAAATCCAGTTCGTCAGCACGATGAGTTTATTGCGGAAACCAACGAGCATGAGCAAGTGCAATCCTAGCCACGCCACCCACGCAAGCCAGCCTTGGAA
>JANYDO010000327.1 GCA_025363605.1 Candidatus Kapaibacterium sp. | reverse complement strand
CATATTTTTCATCTGCGCGTAGGCAATGCGCTCTTTGCCGGCAACGTCCACGCGGCGCTGGTTCTCGTCCAACCACTCGTCGTAGAGCAAATCATTGAGCGCAAAAAACGGCTGCGGGTGCAGTTTGACGTTCATCTGTTTGCCAGCGCGGTCGAAGGTCAGTTCGATTTCGTCATCCAGCGAGGGTTTGGCAAAGTAAAACTCACGATTTTGTGCGGGATTCACCACCATGCCATTCACTTTTACAAGCACATCACCCGCACGAAGATCTTTTCCCGCCACATCAGCCGGAGAGCGCTTCACGACGGACTTCACGGTGTAGGGTTTGTCGTTGTCGAACATGATGCCCGTTGCCAGCGTCCGCGTACCGAAATACTGAGTTTCTTCGCGTCCGTTGCTATTGAAACCAAGATGCGAAGAGTTCAGTTCACCAAGCATATCGCCAAGCAGCGTTCGCAAGTCCGCACGAGAACTGAGCGCCGGAAGCAATGCCGCATACCGTGTGCGCGTTGCTTTCCAATCCAGTCCGTGGAAATCATCGGAATAAAAATTCTCTTCTACATTCGCCCAGAGTTCATGGAACATCTGCCGGAACTCGCTTTGCAGGTCGCGCCGGAATGTGGTCGAAATATCAATCAACTCGGTTTTATTGCCCTCAAGGTCAAGTTTGTGGATATTGCCCCCAACCAGCAGATAGTGCTTGCCGTCGGCTTCCCGAAGGTCAAAACCGTTAATCTCCGCACCTGCTATTTTTTCGGTTTTGTTTGCCTCAAACGGCGTAATCACTGTTTTCCAGAGGTTGTTTTTGCCTTCTGCGTGGTCAGAAACATAGAGTACCGTTGTTTTATCATCTTTTTGAATCACCCAGGAATTTGATTGCGAGCCAAACTCAGGGCTAATGCGCTCCAAACGCCGCATCAATCCTTCGGCATTGATAGTTACCGTCACGGCGGGCTTGGATTCGGCTTTCTTATCGTCCTTTTTATCATCTTTTTTGTCGTCGTCTTTTTTGTCATCTTTTTTATCGTCTTTTTTCGCTTCTTCCTTGAAGAGTTCCGCAAACTTATCCGATTTGTAGCCGCGTTCGATTTTCTCCAACGGCATTCGCCAAATGTGAACGTCCGGCGCACCAAAAGGATACGACGGTTTTGTGCGGCTTGCTTCAAAATAAATGTACTTGCCGTCGGGCGACCAGAATGGACTTGTCTCGCTCACGCCTGTATTGGTGAGGTTTAGGGTTTTATTCTCAGCAATGTTGTGTACAAAAATATCCTGCTCAAAATTGCGGTACGCCGTAAAGACCACATACTTATCATCGGGCGAAAAACGTGCAGTTTGTGGATAAAGCGCCCAAAATTCGTCTTTGGCAAGTGTGCGACTCTGCTGCGTTTTCAAGTCGAGCAAGCGTACTTCCTCGCGCCCGCTTTGATAGACTGCTTTTGTGCGGTCTTTGTTCAGCGTCAGCGCTTGATTGTTCCGCGCGTCGCTTGTTATCTGCTTTTCTGCGCCGCCGCCGCCGCCGCCGCCATCAGCAGTTACCGTGAACCAGTTCGTGTACCCGCCAAGCGATGTTACTGTGCGGCTGTAAAGCAGTGTTTTATTATCCGTCCAATACACCTCCACGACGCGCTCTTGCGGGTTTGCGGAGATATTGCGCACAAATTTTCCTTTCACGTCCGACACAAACAACTCGCCCCGCGAAACAAAAGCAAATTTTTTATTATCCGGCGAAACGCTGAAATCCGTGATTGCGCCTTTGGTACTGAAATCCTGTTCGCGCTCCAGTGTTTGATTGTTAAATACCGTGACGGGCAGTTTCCGTGCGGCTTTGGCAGCCACGTCATAGACCCAAAGCTGATAGTCCCGCTCAAACACGACCACTGCGCCATTTGCGCTCACGCATGGGTATTTTATGGACGTAGGAAATGTCGTGAGCTGCGCTTTCTGTCCGGCGTTGAAGGTATAAAGATTGAACTCACCATTTGCCTCGTCGGACACGAAATAGAGCGCCCCTGCCTTGTCAATGGTTGTTCCGAAGTCTTTGCCCGTGTAGTTGGTGTATTCCTTGTACTCGCGGGTTTTGGGATTATACGACTTTATATCGGGGTTGTAATCGCCTTTGTAGCGCTTGCGGTTGGCGAACTGGCGGCTTTCCCACGTATCGGTAAAAAAAAGTTCGCCACTTGTGGGATGTTCTGCAATGCCATGCACCGTGTTAAAAAAGTGCTCAAACACCCGCTTTGGAGTGCCGCCGGAGACATTGACCGTGTAGCTGGCAAAATTGTTGTAGCGGTTCGACGTGAAGTAAATACGCTCAGAATCCCACGACCACGAATCCACTTGGTCTCCCGCCTCGTGGAAGGTGAGTTGCTTGATAGCACCGCCGTCCATCGGCATAACAAAGACATCATTGTTGCCATACTGCGTGGAAGAAAACGCAAGCCATTTGCCGTCCGGCGAAATGCGTGGGAAGGTCTCTCTGCCTTGCATAGCGGTCAAGCGTACAGCAGAACCACCCTCAACGCCCACTTTCCACAAATCGCCTTCGTAGCTAAAAACGACCGTTTTCCCGTCAGGGCTGACGGCGGGAGTGGTGGCAAAAAATACATCTTTGGTTTGAGCACCCGACGGAGCGCTTGCGGAAGCGGCAGCAGCACACATCAAGAACACAGAAATAATCCATTTTTTCATAACAGTTGAAAGACGAAGGTAAAAAAACACCTGATGAATTAGTCGTGATTAAAAACGGAGAAATAGTACATATTGTTGCAATTTCGACGCTCATATTACGCATATTTCCGTAATTTGCCAACGTAGCTCAACAGAAGGTTTCGTGGTAAAAACCGTACTCGTCCGACAACGTATTTGCTCTCCGATAAGCGCAAGGAAATTCGTATTTTAGGCAATAGATTTTATCACAGTGATTGAAGTATGAATCAATTTCGTCATTCCATCCGACAAGCCGCAATGCGCTTTTTCAGCACACGCTTTTTTAGCACACGCTTTCTGAGCCGCGGCATAGACAATATTGCCGCGACAGCCTTGGTTTTTGGCGCGTTGTGGGTGTTATATTACGTGCCGTCGTCGTTAGCAATTTTAGACCCGCTTGCAAAGGCATTTTCCGATATTGAACTTTCCGACCTCGTGTTTTCACGCCTCCGCGACGATACTGCCTCACGTGCGGACACGAATATTGTGCTAGTGAACATCGGCACATTGAACCGCGCCGGTATTGCCGAAGAAATCAGGCGTGTGGCGGCTCAGAAGCCACGTGTTATCGGGATGGATGTGATGTTTCGCGCTCCGAAAGATTCTGCGGGCGACGCTGCTCTTTCGGAAGCGCTCCAGCTCTGCCCGCGCACAGTGATAGTCTCGAAACTTGCCGATTACAACCACGCTTCCGAAACATTTGCCACGCGCCAAACCTCGTACCCAATATTCCACACCTACGCCGGAATGGGCTTTGCCAATATGGTTTCTTCCAGCGATGAAGACGCTCCCGACGCACTCCCGACCGATATGATTCGCCTCTTCAGCCCGTACGAAACGCTGTCGGATAGCGGAGCAATGCAACGCTTGGGACAAAAAGACAAAGAATGGGCATTCGCCGTAAAAGTCGCATGGTATATGGATTCTACCGCAGTCAATCGTCTCTTGGCAAGGAAAAACGGTACAGAAACGATTAACTATCGCGGCAATACCGATAAATTCTACACGCTTGATGTCGGCGATGTGCTTTCGGATAGCGCCAATCTTTCGTTCCTGCACGGAAAAATTGTTATTTTCGGCTTTCTTGGCGAAACGTTCGGTCGCGCCTCAGCAGAAGATATTTTCTTTACCCCGATGAACAAACAGTACGCCGGGAGGACGTTTCCCGATATGTACGGCGCTGTCATTCACGCCAATATCGCTTCGATGATTCTTTCCGGCGATTACATCACGGCGCTTCCCGATGCCGCTGCCTACGCACTTGCGGCGCTGCTTTGCTTTGCGAACGTTTCGTTTTTGTCGTATCTCTACTATCGCCATCCGCGGGCTTACGATACCTTGCAACTGGCATTGCAATTTGCTGAAAGCGTAGTGCTGCTCGTAGCGTTCACAGCAGCATTTCACTGGTTTCGCATCAAGCTGGATGTGACACTCCTAGTGGCGGTAGTAGCACTTGCTCCGACGATTCACGAAATTTATCATACCTTGCGCACATCGCAGCGAAAGAATATCTCTGACGGAACATCATCCGACAACCTTCCTGCAACGACGGAGTAGAGCCAACAATCACCCGTATTCATCTCTCCATTGAACCATTCTTTTTTCTCAACAGCCATGAACCGAAACAGCTTTTTTTACCGAACTAGAGTTTTTATTCGTACAAGCTCATTCTTGCTTGCTTTGGTAATCCTTAGCCTTGCAGGAAGCGCATTGGTCGCGCAAGAACTGACTATTCTCACTGCCAAAGGTACGGTTACCGTCAAGCGTGGAAGCACTGTCCAAGCAGCAAGTACGGGCGCGAAGTTCCGCGATAAAGACGTTTTGAGCGCCAAAGCACCCTGCTACGTGGTTGTGAGTTCGGCAGACGGAAAAACAGCGGAAATCCGCACCACCACAAGCGTCAGCGCCAGTGACCTGAACGCAAAGTTAAAGTCGGTGAGCGGCACGATGAGCGGAAAAGTAGCCAGTTATATTTTCGGTGAACTCAAGAACTCCGTGCCGAGCGTGAAAGATTACCAACAAGGCATGGCAGCAACGGCAATGGCAGAGCGCACCACCACAGCCGCCAACAAAGATACGGGCAACGAGCTTTTCGGCATCGCTTCGGGAGAGACATCGCGCACAGGCGAAAGTACATCGAAAACAAGCGCCGATGAGGGTGTTGCGAAAACAGCAACGAAAACAGCGCTGAACGCTTTCGGCTTGGGAGGGTTATTTGGCGGAGCGGTGACGGATTCAGCAAGTGCTTCAGCCGGAGCGTCTGCCCGTGCGCCGCGCGTGAATTTGCTCTTCCCGCACGACACGTACTTGATTGATTCTACTGTACAACTTTATTGGTCGTGTGAACGCCCCGGGCAAACGTTTATTGTGCGCGTAGTCTCGCCGTTTGGCGCGGTGATGTTTGAGCAAACCACACAAGATTCCACCGTGCGCCTGAATGCTCGCGCTCTTACTGCCGACCAATCGCAATGCTACCGATGGAGTGTGCAAGTACAAGGCTTTTCGCCCGAAGTGAATCCGAAAGAGCACTGTTTATCGCAGATGTACGACGATCGTGAGAAAGATGTTCGGGATTCGGTGACGACGCTGCAACGTGAAATCGGGCGTTCTACACCACTTGCCTACGCCGCCACAGGCGTTATCTACGAACGCAATCGTTGTCCCTTGCCAGCTTTTTTTGCATACCGCGAAGCACTGCGTCTTGCACCGGAAACCGAGGAATACAAAATTGCGCTTTTACGGCTTATTGAGCGCTGGGGCGTGGATTACCGCTTTGCCTACGAGCGGCTTGCGGGCGGGAAGTGAATCTATCAGACCCATAATGACCATACAAAAAATGCCTGTGCTGCCGAACAAGATTGTATGCGGCAGCACAGGCATTTTCTCTAAAAAAACTATCTGATTACAGCACGTCTTCAATGCTCCGCTTGATGCTTTCTCTATCGCTGATACGGCGCGGAGCGTCAAGATAGGGGCAAAGAATCGTGAGCCGACCATCTCTGAGCGAAGCACCGGAGCCGGAATCCGCTTGGAGGATTATTTCATTGACGGAGCTGGTAATCGTTTCATAGCCCGTATCTTCTTCGTCCATAATTTCGCCCAAAGCATCCAGCACAGCCGCAACCTCATCTTTGAGATTCCGCAACGCTGATGCACCTTGTGGAATACTTTCCCAATCTACATCACAGTCAAGAGTGAGTTTTTTGAGCGTGTTGAAATCATCCATGTATTGTGCGATAAAGCGCTTCACGTCTATCTTCGTGACGACTTCTTGCTCGGCAGAAATATTTGCTTTGTCGTTCAAGAATTTTCCGAGTGTATGCGCATCTAGCACCGTTACGCTGACAATAGCGCTCGTCCGCACGTACACGAGATCTTTTTGTGGAGTGCGGTGTTCGCCACGCGGGGAGTGTAGCACAAGCGTTTCCTCGTTGCGCGGAGAATCTACAGCCACCACGTAGCCCTCGAATATCTGTCCGCTCGTCAGTGCAATTTGCACAAGCGGCAGCGAGACTTTGCGCCCCGCATTGTACTGCCCACGCAGCATAGCGAGGTCGTTCAGCATGGAATTGACAGTACGCACGGGAAGCGTAGCAAGCAGAGCGTTCCATTCATTTGGATTCATAGCAATCTTCGTGTGAGGTGTAAAACTTTGTTCTTGATTATCGTAAAATTAAGATAGCAACACGCAGCAATAGCGTAGCGAGGAACTTACAACGAGGAAAAAACAAAAGCAAAATAATTTCATCCGAAAATATGCACAACGCATATCCACAATTTTCTGTCCTTGCAATTCCCCTCAGAAGCCTGTATTTTTGCTTTACTCCAATTTTTATTCCCTTGTCATTTCATCATTCCCCTTCAACCTCATGCGGCATATTTCCGATTGGCAAAAGCTCACGGCAGCGGCTTTCTTCCTTGCTTTCGCGTTCACCCTATCGCCTTTTTTCCTTCGTGCTCAAGAAACCCCACAAACGCCAATACAAGCAGGTGACAACCCCTTAGGGCTTGCGAAACAGCCCCGTCAAACGTTTCTCACGTTTGGTGGCTTACTTGGCGCAATCACGCAGCAGGACGCTGTACACTCACCCTTGCGATACTCAGGAGCAGCAACGGGCTTGAATGGTGAGATTCGTGCTTATTCGCTGAACACGTATCTCCATATTGGTTCCAATCTTGCCGTAGGGACGCTCTTTCCGGCAACGGGAAAAGAACGGAATCTGAACGCCGCCATTTCTGCCATACAAACCAATACCTTTGCCGCCCTCGCCTTTGATGTACTACACAGCGAAGACCGCACCATGCGCCTTTACGCAGGCGGCTCGCTGAACGTCATGGCAAACATTAAAACGAATGTTGTCTTTGGCAATAGCGCGACGGCGTTCGATGTGTACGCTTCGCTCGGCGCAATGGCACGTGCAGAACAGGATTTCACCCTTTGGGGCAAGCAATGGCGCGGCACAAGTCAAATCATGCTGCCTCTGGGCGGTGTGGCAGTACGTCCGTATTATTCGACCGTTCTCACTTCCACGGCAGCCTTGGGTAGTAGCGACTTGTTTTCTTCTTTCGATATACAGGGCGCAAGCGTTTTCAATTTCCCGCAGATACTCTGGCGCACAAGCCTTGATTATATGCTAGGTACAGGCAATTGGGTTTCGCTGGCCTACGAGTGGGATTTCTACGACTACAACCGCTTCAATCGTGTCCAAGCCTCGCGGCAGGCGGTCTCGCTGTCACTTCACTTCAGACTGGAATAATGTGGAATAATGACCAATGAGGAGTGACAAACTGCGGATTACAGAGCCAACTTTACCAATACCGAAATCTTACCGACCAATCAAACCATGAAAAATATTTTCTCACTTATACTCATAGCTGCCGCATGGATACTGGTTTCCTGCGAACAAGTTCTTTTCACGCCACAGCCCGCAACCGATAACGCTGCCGTTTTTGATTCGATGTGGCAGACCATCAACGATAGATACACGTTTTTCACTTTCAAGCGCATTGATTGGAACGCCGTTCGCACCAAATACCGCGACCGTGCACTTGCTGCCCGTAGCGATGGCGAACTTTTTACCGTACTTGCGACCATGCTGAACGAGTTACAAGACGACCACACCAATCTTTTTTCGCAATTCAATATCTCCCGCGCACGCCCATTCTACAACGATTCTGCGAACTTTGATGCGGACATTTTGCGACGTGTCTATCTCCGCAATCAAGAATTGGTATCGGGTTCACTGACCAATACGATTGTGGAACGTGGCGGTAAGAAATACGGTTATATTTTGTACACAAGTTTTGCTTCTACCATTGACACGGCTGCATGGAATGCTGTTATGCGTCGTTTTCGGTCGGAAAATGTGGACGGTTTTATGCTGGATTTACGCAATAATGGTGGCGGTTCTCTTGGAAATGCAACGTTTCTGGCTTCGCGGCTTGCAAAGGCGCGGTCGGAGGTGCTTTTGGAACAAACGAAAAATGGTCCCGGCGCAAACGACTACAACGCGCCGCAAAAAGTCATTATCCGCGTGGATACATCTGCTGCTGCTGCGCCCTACCGCTTTACCGATAAGCGCGTGGCGGTGCTGACTAATCGTAACAGCTTCAGTGCGGCATCGTTCTTCCCCGCGATGATGAAAGCGCCTGAATTCAGCCACGTGCGGCTTGTGGGCGACCACACCGGCGGCGGAAGCGGCTTACCGATTGATGCACAGCTGCCGAATGTCTGGACGTACCGATTTTCCGGCACAAAAACGTTTATTCCCGCCGGACGTATTACCCGCGAACAAGCACTGGCAACCGCTCCGAACGCAAATCACGACGCAGACTGGTCTATCGGGTACAACTTCGAGTGGGGTGTTCCGGTAGACATAAAAGTCAACATGAACCTTACTGACCGCTCACGCGATGCGATTATTGAGCGGGCAATTGAGTATATTACGAACGGACGTTAATGTTTTTTTTTACCACTTTTTGAAGAGAAAAACCGCATGGAATCTGGCACAACAGCCCCTAACAAAACAGACAGCGCAAGCGTTGTTCTGAAACTCTACGAACTCCGCCGCGACCCCGAAATGCGCGAAGCACGGGAGTGGTATCTCACAAAATTTGCCCCCAAAAGCGCTGAAGATATTGTCAAACTCTTGATGGAAAGTTTTGAAGGAAGCCGCTACTACCGCATGGTAACAAGCTATTGGGACATGGCGGCATCAATGGTGAATAACGGCGCAATAGACCGCACGGTGTTTTTGGACGCAAACACCGAATATGTTGCAGTTCTGGCGAAAATTCACCCGTACTTGGCAGAGGTGCAGAAACTCTACCGCGACACGTATTTGAAACAGCTCGAAACGCTCGTGATGAGCCTTCCAAATGCAGAAAAATTGCTTGCGGGGCGCATGAAACTTTTGGATTCATGGGGTAAGGCAGCACAGAAAAGTGGCGATGTAGGCTTTAAGCCGTAATCATCGTGGTTTCATAGTAGTTGTGGACACGGATGGTGCGGAGAAAGCAGATAGACACTGGTTGAAACTCTTAGTAGTAAGTGATAGCATTAGTGTTTATCCGTCAGAATTCGCATCATCTGTGTCCAGAACATCGTACGAAATTCAGCAAATCAATCACACAAACACCACAGTTTTATTCTGATGCACCAAGATTTTACGCTGCATATGGAGTCTCACAGCACGGGCAAGAATAATTTTCTCAATATCTCGCCCTTTGCGAATCATGTCTTGAATGGAATCTTTGTGCGTAATCCTAACTATATCTTGCTCAATAATCGGACCCGCATCTAATTCTGCTGTGACGTAGTGGCTTGTTGCGCCGATAATCTTTACTCCCCGTGCATGAGCCTGATGGTACGGCTTTGCGCCGACAAATGCCGGTAAGAGAGAATGATGGATGTTGATAATTCGTGTCGGAAATTCATTGACAAACTCATCGCTGAGGGTCTGCATATAGCGTGTCAGGACGATAAGTTCTACGTTGTGCTGTTTCAAAATCTCAATTTGCTTTTGCTCTTGTTCGCGCTTATTTTCTTTGTTGATGTGAAGCAAGTGAAACTCTGCTCCAAAGCGCTCTGCAACAGGACGAGCGATTTCGTGATTACCAAAAATAAGCGGTACTTTTACATCCCACTCTTTGGACTCACACCGCGCCAGAATATCGTAGAGGCAATGCAAATGCTGCGATACAAAAAGAGCGATAATAGGCTTGGCATCGGAAAAATGTAACGACCAATTCATTTGGTAGGGCGTAGCAAGATAGCGCTGGAAATACGTGCGGAGTTCATCGTTATCAAGCGTGAAGTTTTGAAGGTCAAACTCAATACGCATAAAGAACGTATGATTCTCAAAATCTACGTGCTCGTCGAGGTCAATGATATTCCCCTGATGACGATACACAAATTCCGTAATCGCTGTAATGATACCGGTTTGGTCGGGGCAGCTCATCAAAATAATCGCTGCCCGCATATGAGGCGATGCAATTGAAGCCATGAAATCTCCTGATGGTTAGGAACACGAACAAAAAAAATAACAACTCTTCGATTATCGGATTTGAACTTACCGGGCTTGCTTTGCCATAAATGCCTTCAATCCTTTTGCAGCCTCAGTTTGAATTTTATTTTTCAAAAAGCTCGACCAACCAAGCAAAGCACCCATTGGTCCGAGGGCTTGGCGTGACCATCGGTAAAAATTGAAATGGTCTCTGTGCTTCCAGATTTTACCGTCCTTAAATTCAAGCTCTGCATCAATAATATTTTGCACAGTACGCCCAGTGGCGCTGAAAAGATAGACTGCTTCCCAATGCGCTTTCCCACGAGCATCATCGGCCTGTACGTCGGAGAACGTTAGGCTAAAATTCTTTGCCCGCGAGCAAAGCATCGTCCACATCGCAACGGTTTGTTCACGGTTAAGATTGACAAATGCTTCGTCCGTAAATGTGGCTTCGGCGTGATAACACTCCGCCATTGCCGCAGCATCCAGTCGGGCAAATGCTTCGTAGAAATGTGTGATAAGTTGGGCGTTGGGGTGCATCGTTTATTCTCCTGAAAGACACTGTGAATACATATCAATTGGGCGTGAATATAACACCATGATATGACAAAATCTACTCTATTTCTTCGTCGGTTCACATCTTTTTTCACTCATAGTTACGATAGATAAACTATTGATGAGGGGTTTTGGCACATTCTTTGAGGCTGCAACAAAAAATACTTTTTCTCTATACTTTTCGTAACTGTCTATGTCAGCCCCGGTCATTATCAAACCCGCTACCGGACAAGAATCTGTCTGGGATTACCCGCGCCCGCCACGCTTAGAGGATTTTCACGGCGTTATTCGCCTGCGCTTTGGCGGTATCCTTATTGCGGAGACCCGCAATGCCAAGCGCGTCTTGGAAACAAGCCATCCGCCGACCTATTATATTCCCCTCCTCGACATCGCCGCGAAATATCTCAAAAAAACCTCAGGTGAGTCGCACTGCGAATGGAAAGGCACCGCGCAGTATTTTGCACTCGTGATGGAAAATAAAGTAGCGGAAAAATCTGCGTGGTACTACCCGAACCCCACATCCGCCTTCACCGCACTCAAAAATCACGTTGCCTTCTACGCATCTGCGCTTGAAGAATGCACCGTGAATGGCGAACAGGTACAGCCGCAGCCCGGAGCATTCTATGGTGGCTGGATTACCTCCAATATCGTCGGACCTTTCAAAGGCGAACCCGGCTCAGACGGCTGGTAAATAGCAATTCTTCACATTTCACGCTCACGCAGCACATCATGCGCAACATTGTCCTTTACATCGCCGCCTCACTTGACGGTTATATCGCCAGAGACGATCATAGCCTCGACTGGCTGCCCACGCCCGATGCCGCACAAAATCTTGATTATGGCTATACAGAATTTTTCGATTCGATAGATACGACCATTATGGGCAAGCGCACCTACGATATTGTGCGTCAGCACGGCGTAGAGAATCCATACCCTGAGAAGAAGAATTACGTTTTCACGCGCTCTGCACGGCATCTCTCCACCGACGATATTGAATTTATTTCCGGTGATGTCATTAGTTTCACTCAAAAACTCAAAGAGCAGGACGGCAAAGATATATGGCTCGTGGGCGGCGGCGACTTAAACACGCTTTTCCTCAATTACGACCTCATAGACCGCATCATTCTTGCCGTGATTCCGACGGTGCTTGGCGGTGGGATTCCGCTTTTTGCACGGGGCGGCAGAGAAACGCGCTTCAGCCTCACTCAATCCCAACACTGGATGGAAACAGGCGTTGTACAAATGACCTACGAGAAAAGCAGATAAACAAGCGCTCTACAACGCTTAGACCACCCTGTTGTAAATCCACTCCGGAATATGTCGTATCACCCACGCCATCAATCGCCAACGCCGCGTGATATAGGCGAGTGAACGCTTACGCTGTATTGCGGTGAATATCTGCACGGCAGCTTTTTCAGTGCTTGCCGCCCAGAACATACGGTCATTTTTTGCCGTCATGGGCGTTTTGACAAAGCCCGGCTTGATGTCCGTAATAGTGATATTAGCATCGTTTTTCACTGCTAAATTTCGCAAGCCCTGAAGATAATTCGACACAAACGCTTTCGATGCCGCGTACGCCGGTGCAATGCGATTGCCTCGCTCTCCGGCAATAGACGAAATCCCGACCAAATGCCCCATGCGGCGATGAAGGAAATACTGCATCGCCACGTTTGCCATAGCAGTAAAACCCACGACATTGACGGCTATTGTCTGCTCCTCCCGCTCCCAGTTCAAATCGTTACTGTTTTCTCCTATTGCCGCATTCACGACGATAATATCCGCGCCGCCCATCTTCTCCAGCAATTCTTCCAAAAGCCTTATGGAAACTTGTGTCTGGGCAATATCCATTTCCTGAATAAAGGCTTTGCCTCCTTGCGCATCAATTTCACGTGCTAATTCTTTAAGCAAGTCGCCACGCCGTGCGGCAATGCCGACGGCAAACCCCACCCGCGCAAATTCGAGCGCCAATGCTCTACCGATACCCGTTGAAGCACCGATGATGATAACTGTTTTCATGCACTTGGTCTTGATTATTGATGAAGAATGGAACGCACAATACTCCGACCGTTCTGATAAATTGCCAGTAAATATGCGCCCATTGGTAAATCTTCCAGCGACACCCTCTCTTCTGAAGAGACCGCTTTCCAGCGTCGAAGTTCACGTCCGTCCGTAGAATACAATCGGCACTCCGCTCCCACACGCACACCGCGAAGATTCATCACATCCGAAACGGGATTAGGCGAACACTGCAATTCCTGCTCGTCAGTGCTGCGCACCGAAACGGTTCTGGGGTCTTGCTGCACTAAAACTTCAAACGATGCCGTTGCTGCGCGGTTCGAGGAATCCACCGCCACCAGAATTACCGTTGCTCGACCCGGCATGACACCCGTTAAACGCAAGGCAGAAAGACCGCTTGGGCGCATATCGCCCGTCAAAATTTCTGCTCGGCAGATATTCGGCTGAAAGGATGTGGTCGAATAAAAGAGTGGTATTCCCCGTTCATTAGCAAATACGCGACTTGGCAGACCATCCGAACGCAGACTGGGTGTTTCAATTTCTATCAAATTGACTGAACCGGAAGTCATTGCCATATTCTGAATACTGTTGATAATATACGGCTGCGTCGGAGCGGTGAAATTGTCACGCAAGGTGATGGTAACTGTATTGTGTGTTGTGGAAGGGTTGATAATATATTGCTGTCCGGTGAACGGCCGGGCAGGCAAGATTCGCGCTGACAAAATGCGGTCGGGATTCTGCCTAAAATTGACCCGCGTTGGATATAGCACGAGAGAATTTTGTGATTGCCCTTGATCAAGCAGAATAAAATTCGTAAACGAACCCATATTCTCCAACGAAAGCCCCGTCGTACCCCAATCCTCCTGTAATTCAGCATTGGAAAAAGGATGCCCCACCATACTACGATATTGAATATCCAGCAGCACCAACGCTGCACCGCTCGTATTGGAGCGCGTAGCAGTAATAAAGACAGGAGTAGGCATCGTACTCGACAGCGCACGTCGCTCTGCAACGGGAGAAGAAACACTCAAAGAAACCATACTTGCCGTCGTAGAAGATATCTGTTGCGCAGAAAGATTGGTGATACTAAAAGATAGTGTAATAACAACACAAAGAATAGCAAAGAATTTCATAAATACTTAGGAGTGAAGGTTGAACAATAGTGGCAAACGGGCGTAAAGATACATTCCGCAATCCAGCTATGCAACAGAAAAAAGTAAAAAGAAATATTGAGTGCACAAGCAATTTTTTCGATATTTTTCACATAGCACCTTCGAGTACATTCCTCACGACCATTCCCTTTTGAAGCCGATGGATTCACTTTTCCCAGACTTGGAAGATTCTCAAACCCCATCACCCGCTCTCTCCAACGCACCGCTTGCTGAGCGGATGCGTCCTCGCGCCTTCGACGATGTGTTGGGGCAGGAGCATCTTTTGGGCGAAGGTGCGCCGCTTCGGGTATTTGCCGAACATGGTGTTTTTCCGTCTATGATTCTGTGGGGTGCACCCGGCACGGGCAAAACGACGCTGGCGCTGATTATTGCCAAGCGAGCAAATGCAGATTTTATCAGACTCTCGGCGGTGGAAGCGGGTGTAAAAGAGGTGCGGGAAATTATCGCGGGTGCAGAAAAACGCCAAAAACGCGGTAAAAACACACTGCTCTTTATTGACGAAATTCACCGTTTCAACAAGAACCAACAAGACGCATTGCTTCACGCCGTCGAACAAGGAATCATCACACTCATCGGCGCAACGACGGAGAATCCATCTTTTGAAGTCAATTCTGCGCTGCTCTCGCGTTCGCGTGTCTATACGCTGCGTCCGCTTGAAGAAAAGCACACGGCGATTCTCACGAAGCGTGCATTGGAGAGACTTTCGGAAGATGCTGGTAGAACTGTCCTCGAAAAAGAAAGTGCAAACCTCGCATCAATGCTTTTTCGGCTGACAAGCGGCGATGCACGGGGAGTGCTGAATGCACTGGAAAGCGCAGTCAATCTTGTGGCAACGCAAGAAAGTGCGTCAGCAAATGAACCGCTTTTTGTTTCGCAAGAAAGTATTGAAGCGGCTTTACAACAAAAAACACCGCGCTATGACAAAAAGGGCGAAGGGCATTACGACACCATTTCCGCGTTCATCAAGTCCTTGCGTGGCTCCGACCCCGATGCGGCACTCTTTTGGCTAGCAGTCATGCTGGAAGCGGGAGAAGACGCGCGGTTTATTGCGCGGCGAATGCTTATATTTGCGAGTGAGGATGTTGGCAACGCTTCGCCGGAAGCGCTCAGTCTTGCGCTCGCCGTATTTCAAGCGGTGGATGTGATTGGTATGCCGGAGTGCCGCATTAACCTCGCGCAGGGCGTGACATTTCTTGCATCGTGTCCGAAGTCGAACGCTTCGTATCTTGCCATTGAGCGGGCGCTTGCTGATGTGCGCTCCGGCGCAGACACAACCGTTCCGCTTCACTTGCGTAATGCTCCCACAAAATTTATGAAGCAAGAAGGCTACGGCAGCGCCTACAAATACCCGCATGATTTCGATGGTCATTTTGTGGAAGAAACGTATTTTCCCGACCGTGAGCGGTGCTATTATGAGCCTACGGCGATGGGTAAAGAGCAAGATGTAAGGCGGCATTTGGCGGAACTTCGTCCGGAGCGGTATCATTCATAATTCATTTTCTTCATTCTATCAATTCTATCGAAAGCTATGGCTTATTCTTTTCCCACTTTCAGCAATGAAGCGGTTTTCAAGCTCTATACGCTTCAGTACACAAATGCTAATTTTGCAACCATTCAAGAAATTTTGACCATTGGCGAGGCGCTTATTCCTGATTTGGAAGCAGTCGTTAATTTTGGCATAGAGCATATTGGTAATTTCGCTGATGATAATTACAACAGCGCTGTTTGCCATGCGCTGCTCATGTTGTCGGAACTCCGCGCCACATCTGCCTTCCCGACGATTGAGAAATTTATGCGGCAGTCGGAAGAGGATATAGAGTTTTGGCTGGGTGATACGAATTTTACGATTATGCCGAGGATTCTAGCGTATTGTGGAAGCGATGCCGTAGATGAACTTTGTGCGATGTTTTACGACACGACACTTACCCGCACTCATCAGCAGTATATTGGCGATGCTCTTGCGTGGATTGGCAAGTTGTTTCCGGAGAAACGCGAACGCATTGTGGAGATATTCCACAGCTATCTTCGTTCCGATATTCATCAACCGATTTTGCCGGCACAGATGCAATCCGAGCCTTACGGTGGTTTTCCCGTGACGCACAACGACGAAGATTTTTCTACATTAATTTGTATTACACTTGGGACGCTTGGCTACCATGAATTACGAAAAGATATTGAATGGTTTTGGGCAGAGTGGAAAGCCTTTCCGGGGATAACAAAGTTGTCGGATATTCAACAAGATTTTGATAACCCGGCCAATGTTGAGAAGATAGAACTTTTATCGGGAGAACCTCTTGCTGCCATATATGAATGGATTGACCAAACATTTTACCAAGTCCGCAACTATTCCCATAAGTACAGACTGGACAATATTCCGGGCGGCTTGGCAAAAAAGGATTCTACGAGTACAACGCTTGTATGGACGGAACCGAAAATAGGACGCAACGACCCCTGCCCGGTGGACGGCATCAAGAAATTTAAGAAGTGTTGCGGCGCGAAAGGACATTCGACGTGTCAGAAGATGTAGCATTGAGAAAGGCTTAATGAAATCAAGGGTTCTAATTGGATTTAGTTGGAACCCTCTTCTGCGAATGCTAGCAACAGCGCTCCGTCATACCGACGCAGGTCGGTATCCATATCGAAAAGCACAGTACCATGCGCTTCCAATGGATGCCGACCTACGTCGGCATGACAGAATTTTCCAACTAAATCCAATTAGAACCAAATCAAGCTCGAAAGGAAGTTTTATGAAGTCAAATATTATTGGCTGCTATTCGGAGTTATCGGTTCGGCTGGGGAAGAAGGAGCAGGAATGATAACACTAGATTTTACAGCATATAAAAAAACTATGCCCCAATTCATCCACAATCACAACCATTACTCCCTCTTGGACGCGCAGCCACGCCCGAAAATCCCGCCTAGACTGCCGCCACACAATAATTCTTTCATGTAGTTACTTTTTCCTGTAATTTTGCTTCCAAAACCATACCCTAAACCATGAAAGAACAAGCTATGAAATGGCGTTGGGATCAAGGTCGCTTAGATTATCTGCGTTTTGAGAATATCCGCTCTATTGCGCAGTGTTGCTATAACTTGAATGGTGTGAATCTCAAACAGAGCGAAGATATTTTGCGTCCTTCCTTAGAACGTGCTACCATGTTAACTTTTGCTCCAAAGCACTACAAGGTTTGGCGCAATTATGGTCGAGTATTCGAGTGTGCGATGATAGCGACAGACTTGGGTGGAAGGCTCACTATCACCGATATTGGAAAGCGTTTGGCGGAAAATGTGGAATGGACAGTGGATGAATATATTGCGGCGATTATTCCGCGCTTTGCCTATCCATATCCTGCCTTTCAGGATTATACTGCCTCGCTTGCTCCCGTGTTTCCATTTTGTGTGATAATTCGGTATCTCCTTGCTTCTTTGAGAGCTGGGAAGTCTGCAAACATCACAGTGGAAGATGTCTTTTCGATTCTGATTGGCAATACCGTACAAGGCACAGAATCACTTGATTCTTTAGCACAACTACGCCCGACAAACATCAAGCCACAAGGCGACGAAGAACGTCAAGTACGGGAAATGCTCATTTTTTTGAGCCAAACAAATTTTCTAAAATGGTCAGCAGGCACATTATTCCTTGACATTGAAGCTGACGATACTGAGAGTATTACTCAAATAGAAGCACTTGCTACACCAATTTTGCGAACACGTGAATCTGTACCACAAGCAGAAATACTTTCTTCCGCGACCCTGCAAAGCGATACTATCCAAGTGATTCCAACATTGACCACCCGCGAAACTTCCCTTGACATCATGTTTACCGAAGGAAAGCGTTTTCGCACCGAGCATTTACGCATTGAGCGCAGCCCACAACTACGAAAGCTCTATTTTTCCCAAGCCCCAAAGCCTTATAAATGCGATATGTGTGCTGGTAATATGCAAACACGCTACCCATGGACAGATAATATTCTTGAATTGCATCATCTTTTGCCACTTTCTTCCAGCCTTACTATCACCACCAAAGGCACATCACTCGCTGATGTTGTAACGCTTTGCCCAAATTGTCATCGCAGCATTCACGTATTCTACAAAAATTGGCTCAATAGCGAAAAAGTAAATGATTTTCGCACTCCGTCTGAGGCATTCAATATTTACAACACCGCAAAACAACAAGTACAGCCATGACGACCGTACATTCACAACTCTCACTAAGGCATCAAACAGACCTTTTAGAACGCTGCATTCGTAAAAATCTCGACTTAAACGAGGAACTTCAGCGTGAAGGTTTAGGCTATGAAATGCTCCGATACCGCATCAATACTACGATAGAAAAGCAAGACAACCACCTTTTTGATACCATACAATATCCTTTGCCCTATCAAACGCCCGAAGATTTCGATTTCGCAGCGCATGGTGTACCTTCAGTGAGTTTTTTCTCTGGTGCAGGTGGCTTAGATATTGGATTTCATCACGCTGGCTATACACACATTGCTTCGGTCGAACACAATACTCTTTTTTGTGAAACGTTGCGTCATAATAACCCAGCATGGACAGTCATTGGGCCACCAGACCAAAACGGCGATGCGCGGCATCATGAGGATATTGCAGCACAACTTCGCAAGGCAGGTGTAAGTGCACCATTTGAGGGCGTTTTCCACGGCGGACCGCCGTGCCAACCGTTTAGTATTGCTTCTAATCAGAGATTTTCTAAAAATGATAATAATTTTAAACGTATTGGTTTTGCAAATGAGGAACATGGCGATTTACTCTTTGATTTTGTTTGGTTTATCAAAGAATTTCAGCCACGTGTATTTTTGATTGAGAACGTAGCGGGATTATTAAGTGTTGGCGAGGGTGATGAACTGACGCAAGCCCTCACAATGTTGCGCG
>JANYDO010000326.1 GCA_025363605.1 Candidatus Kapaibacterium sp. | reverse complement strand
ATAATGAGCCAGTTCTGTGCAATATCACCGCCAAAGACGGTAAAGCCAAGTTTTTCATAAAAAGCCTTTGAGACATGAATGTCTTTGACAGACAAACTCAGAGAAAATACGCCGAGTTCCATAGTTTGCTCCTTGTGATATTGAGATGAGTAGATGGAGATGAGTGAGCAGTTACTCAACATTGATAAAATTTATCCATAGCCGCTCAGATAGATGACGCGCCGCACAATTTCTCATTTTTTCTGCGAAGCGCAAGAGAAAATCGGTATCTGCTCCTTTTTGCGTAGATTTGCCCGAACTAATTTCCATTTTTTCACTCTTCGCTTCCCCACTATGAACTCAACCATTCGATCTTTCTGCGTGCATAGTCTCGCTTGCCTTACCTTTTGTACGGCTATTCTTCTTGCTTTCTCCGCCCCGCCAGCCTTTGCGCAGAAAACGCTTATCTATTGCGGCACACTCATAGACGGTGTGAAAAGCGATGCGCAATCGGAGATGACGATTGTGGTCGAGGGAAAAAAAATTGTCAGTGTTGCTAAAGGCTACACGAAAGCAGAAGCCAATGATAAAGTCATAGACCTCAAGACCAAAACCGTCACACCCGGATTCATTGACCTGCACGTACATCTCGAATCCGAAACGAGCCGTGACCAGTATCTCAAGCGCATGAGTTACAGCATGGCAGACATTGCGTTTGAAGCACAAAAGAACGGTCTGACGACACTCATGGCGGGATTTACAACAGTGCGCGATTTGGGCGGTTCGGGAGTGAACATTGCCCTCAGAAATGCTATCAACAAGGGAACCGTAGTGGGTCCCAGAATTTTCACATCAGGCAAAACTATCGCTACCACCGGCGGTCACGGCGACCCGACAAACGGCTTTCGCACCGATGCGCAATTCCCCGATGCACTGACCGACGGCGTGGTCAATAGCGCTGACGAAGCGCGTCAGGCAGTGCGCCAGCGCTACAAGGACGGCGTGGATTGTATTAAAATTACCGCGACGGGTGGAGTCCTCAGCATTGCAAAAAATGGGAAAGCACCGCAGTTTATGGACGACGAGTTAGATGCGATTATCAAGACAGCGAAAGATTACGGTTTCCACGTTGCCGCACACGCACACGGCGCAGAAGGTATCAAGCGAGCGCTCAAGGCGGGCGTAACGACGATTGAACACGGTACGTTTATGGACGATGAAGCGATTGCACTTTTCAAGCAAAAAGGTGCATATCTTGTGCCGACAATTACCGCCGGAAAAACGGTTGCTGATTCCGCAAAGGTGCCGGGCTATTATCATGCACTTGTAGTTCCGAAAGCTATCGAAACAGGCAAGCAAAGTCAAGAAACATTTGCCAAAGCGTACAAAGCGGGCGTGAAAATTGCCTTTGGCACGGATGCTGGAGTATTTCTGCATGGCAGAAACGCAAAGGAATTTGAGTATATGACCGAAGTTGGAATGCCGCCCATCGAAGCTCTGAAATCTGCAACCATGACGGCGGCAGAAATTCTCGATATGAAAGATCAATTGGGTTCGGTGGAAAGCGGAAAACTCGCCGACATTATTGCGGTGGACGAAAACCCGCTGAAGAATATCAAAACGCTCCAAAATGTGGTGTTTGTGATGAAAGATGGTGTGGTGTACAAGAAGCCGTAAAGAAGGATGCGAAGAAGGATTTTTGCAATGTGAGAATGTACAATTAAGTATAAACAAAAAAGCCCGCTATCACTGCGATAGCGAGCTTTTATTCGTGCACCCATAGAGATTCGAACTCCAAACCTTCTGATCCGTAGTCAGATGCTCTATCCAATTGAGCTACGGGTGCGCAGAGAAAAAGTGAACGTGTCTTACGCTACTTTTTTCAACTTATTGATGTGTGTAGCAAGTTTCGATTTGTGATTTGCTGCATAGTTCTTGTGAATAATACCTCTGTCCGCGATGCGGTCAAGCACTTGCGCGGCGCGGCGAAATTTTTGCTCGGCATCTGCTACTTCGGTGCTGGAGATAACATCTTTAATAGCACGCTTTGCCATGACTTTGTAGAAGCGATTATACGCTTGGCGTTTTACGTCTTGGCGAACGCGCTTTTCTGATGATACGTGATTAGGCATAGCTTGTCTTCGGTTAGTAATGACTCTTTATGAACTGCTTGTTATCTAAAACAGACTTCAAAATTACGACTTTTTTCTGAATGATGCAAATATTTTTTTTAGAATCGTACAACATATTGTACTGCTATTTGATTCAAGGCTTGGCTACTCGTATAGGTAGCACCGCTGTACAGCAGATTACTATATGTGCGAAGACTAAGACGATAGACAGCATCAAGCCGCGAATTCGGTGTAACGTAAAATCCGCCGCCAACACCAATAATGGAAGCAACGCCACCTGTTTCCGACTTGAGATACGGCGAACTGCTGTATGAATAGCTACCTCGCAATACCAATGGCATATTTGGAATATCATATTCTGCACCAACGCCCGCCCGAAGCTGCATGGTCAAAAGCGTGGTTGCAGCTTGCTGTATTGCCGTTGCGTCAACAGCCGTCCCTGTGGCACGAATAGAGGTAAGATCGGACACCTCGGCGCTGCCGGTAAAGGTAATGCCCGCTACATGAGCCGATACGCCCGCATTGAGGCTCCACGGCAAAGTAAAACGAATAGTTTGCGCAGTAGGGTCATTGGGATTGTAAAAGACAGAATCTCCTTTATCAAAAAAAGCAACGTTACTATTGCTTATTTGTTCGGTAATACGATAGTCAAGCGGCAGCGTAAAGGAAACTCCAGCACGGATATTATCGCCAAAACGCATTTGTGCGCCAGCAATAAGACGACTGCCTCCAATAGTATGGTCAACAAATTCTACCGCCTGCAAGCGCTGAAAATCAATATCCGTGAGATTTTTTGTATCAAGCGTTTTATAGCGATTCTGGGCATCACTTTCTTGAAAAATACGACGGTAACTGTATTCACCAAACGTACCAATAAAACTTAGTCCCAGAGAAAAGTTTTTTGTTACATCCACTCCCAAGCCCACACTGAGAGTATTGGTCGCACCACGCTCGCGAATGCTCACATTTTGCTGAAGATTATTGCGAAGAGGCGTAATAAAACGACCATTGACGACATCCGCCAATGCCAATTCCCAAGCAGCATTTCCGTTCAAGGTAGCGCTGTTTTGCCCCGAAACCCATGAGTTAATAAGGCTCGAAGAGGTATTGAAACCAACAACGGAATCTCCACCGGAAAAATCACTTTCGCGCGAATAGCCAAAAGCAATCGTATAATTTCCGGCATCGCCCACCCGTATCGGCAGCGCAATACCGACGTGTCCCAAGAACGGAGAGGTTCGCCCAACGGAAGTAGCAGTTCCAAAATGCGTCGCAGTGCTATTGTAGATATTGAATTGAGCACTTGCAGAAAATTCTGCGAGTGGAAGCATTGTCAGCCCTGCCGGATTGACATACAATGCCGCGTAGTCGTCCGCAATACCCGCGTAAGCAAACCCCAAAGCGCCCGCACGAGGTGTGATGAGACTATTTGTCTGCGCATACCGAAGACCGTCCTCAATATAGACCGCTTGGCTGTACAAAGACGATGTATAGGTCACGCAGCACATAATTGCCAAGACGCATACACTGAGCATTCGACTTTGAGAAAGTAAGGCTTTTCCGACGACTGTTTTCATAGTTATTGTTTTCATAGTTATTCACTCCATTTTCCTGAAAAATAAAGACTTACATTTAAGTCCTTCAAACATCGTGTACCGTTCGTCATCTCTTCGGACGGGCGACCTATAAAAAAGCAGGACAAAAAAGTGATTCACCCTTCTTTGCCCTGCTGATATTACCTGAAGCGCGTGGCTTCTTATATTATTTTCTTCTACTTTTTTTGTAACTGTTTAGGTAGGCATTTTGCTTTTTTACTAAAATTTGACTCACAAACAGCAATTTGTGTTATAAAGCGTCTGTTTTTTTACGATTCCTATTGCCGTTTTTACAAAATCATCTGGTTTTTCGGATTATTGGAATAA
>JANYDO010000323.1 GCA_025363605.1 Candidatus Kapaibacterium sp. | reverse complement strand
TTATTCCAATAATCCGAAAAACCGGATGATTTTGTAAAAACGGCAATAGGAATCGTAAAAAAACAGACGCTTTATGACACAAATTGCTATTTGTGAGTCAAATTTTAGTAAAAAAGCAAAATGCCTACCTAAACAGTTACCATTCTAGATGTGATGAACGCTTCAAAAACGCAATATTATTTATCATCTTACATGAACTACTGGCTTATCAAATCAGAACCCGATGCTTATTCTTGGTCAGACTTCGAGCGCGACGGCGTGACGGAGTGGACAGGAGTACGAAACTATCAGGCACGCAACAATCTCCGCGCTATGGCGCTGGGCGACCGAGCGCTATACTACCACAGCAACATCGGCAAAGAAGTGGTCGGCATTGCTGAGGTGACGCGCACCGCCTACCAAGACCCGACCACCGACAATGCGCAGTGGGTATGCGTGGAGGTGCGCCCGCAGAAAACGCTTCCCAAACCTGTTTCTCTTGCCGCCATCAAAGCCGCTCCCCGCCTTGCGAATATGGGACTTCTGAGGCAATCACAGTTGTCGGTCGTGGCGCTGACGGCAGATGAGTTTGCATGTTTGTGCGAAATGGCGGGATTGTGATGTTTCTCTCTCCAAAAAAACAGCGTTTCTCGGTTTGAAGAAAAACCAAGAAACGCTGTTTTTTGTACCCAAAATATTATCGGAAATGTACTTTCTACACCGTTAATTCGAGAGCGTGATGTTCGTTATCGGAAGCAGATAATTCTGCAGAAAGTGACTTGAATAGGCGCTCGGTTGGTAAAGCAATTTGCGCCAGAAGCTCCTCTTCGAGTAGCGTTGCCCATGCTTCCATGTACAAAATCACGTCTTCGCGGCGATTATACTGCAAAGCGCGGCGTTCCGGCGGAAGTCGCAGCAGAATTTTTGCATTGGAAAGGCGCTCTAATTCGCCAATATCGTGGCGCTCCATGCCCATTTCGAGCATTTGCGTAATGATGCTGTCCAGATGGTGCCCGCTCGTGGCGCAATAATCTTCGGCATGGTCGTCCCAGTCGCCGTGCCGTTCGATGGCGTAACTATGAATTTGCGTTTTCGATAATTGGGTAATTGTTTGCGCCAGATGCCCGCAGTTGCAGCTTCCTTGATGACTCCAGTAATACTGAACATCGGTGCGAAGGCGTTTTGCAGTGGTGCGAAGTGCATCTATCAGTTCGGGCGTTGGTCGTGCCATGACGATTCTCCTTGCTCAAAATAAGTGAAAGGGTGTGTTACTGGAATTGCTCTGCTTTGCTTTCGGTCTGAAGCAAAATGCTATTGGTCTGGAACAAAAAAGGCGTTAGATTATCATTTGAAACGCCGATTGCGTGCTGTTAGTTCCGCAAAAAGCAGAATAAAGAGAAAAATTACATCGTTACTAATGTCCACTATCGTCCCTCACCGAAAACACCTACGCCCGTGCTTGATGCTACGGCATATAAGCGCAACGATTCTTGCGTTTGTAGCGTTCTGTGGGGCAGCGCTGGCACAATCTCCGATGCTAACGCTTGTCAATGATACTACTCTGGCAACCGCACCACGTCTGCGTTTCGGGTTGGATAAGATTGCGAATACCTTTCTTTTTCGGGGCGACATCGCTGGCACATTTCCACTTGCGTGGAGCGCAGTGCCGCTCGGAACACTGTTGGTGCAAAGCCAGTATCGAGGCACTGCTATTCGGACAGGTGGCTTCGCGCGGCGCGACGATGCTGATGTACTCTTGCGTTATGAGATGCCTCTTGATTCGCAATTTTCGGCATTGGTGGCAAATACTGCCTCCTTTTCGGCTGACTCTCGCTCTATCGGACTAAGCCGTCTTGCGCAACTCGGACTGAGCGCGGGTGCGCAGTGGAAATCTGCAAAATCTGCGTGGCAGCCGTTTGAGCAAGTAACCGTGCGGGCTATGGGCGGCGGCGAGTACAACGAGCAGCTTGGCATTGTGGATAGAGGCTGGACGGTGCTTGGCGGGCTGTCGGGAAGAAATTTGCGCGTGGATGATTACGCGCTATCGCTGGATGCGGGCGGCTTTTATACGAATCTCGCCAATATCCGCACCAACACGCAATTCAATACACGCCTCACGATGAACCGCACGTTTGAAGGCAATTCGCAGTTAGATATTTCGGCGCAATATATCGCGCTGGATAGGGATTTTTATACGACCTTGCAGCAAGATACACTTTCGGTGCTTGCTATCGAAACCCGTTCCGAACGCCTCTTTCGCGTGAATGCGCGGTTCGTGTTGCCGATTGTGAGCGGCATAGATGCTGATGTGCAAGGTTTTTTGGAAAATTGGGCAGTCGGGCGGCGCTATAACACAGCGTTGGAGCGTGTTCCCATCAGCGCCGTAGAGCGCGACGTTGACCAATTACGTTTTTCGCTGAACACCACGCTTCGGGCGGTGTTTGCCACAAGCAGCCACGCAGCGGGCTTTACTTTAGACAATCGCAATGAAGCGAATCGCGTGAGTGAGCGCTTTTCTCTCAGGGATGTTGATTTGCAAACACTTCGCACAAGTGAGCTTCAGCGCGACAATGTGAGTGCGCGGTGGACACTCTGGGCGCAAACCGCATGGATGCTGACGAATAGCGATTCGGTGCGTGGCGAGTACTCAACATCACTTTTGCGATACGATACGCCAAGCAGTCTCAACAATGACGACCGCGATGAACTTGCCGTGAATGCGAATGCGGCATACACACATCTTTTTTCGTACGTGCTTTCTGGTACACTTCTTGCGGAGATGCGTTTTGCGCACGTTGTCTTTATCAAATCGCAGCGCAGCGCTCAGAATAACTGGAATCGTACGATTCGTCTTGCGCCTTCCTTCAGTATTCGCAGCGGGAACGTCGAGATGAGACCGCACTTCGAGGTGCTGGCAAACTACACGAGTTTCGACTTTGAAGATGTGCTGGGAACGGTGCAAAGTTTCAGTTTGCGCCAGATAGCGTATCGGGATTCTGTACGAATTACGCTCAATCACGACGCAACGCTTGAATCTCGTATATTATTTCGGTATTTTGAGCGCGGAGAATTTCGTTTGCGCGAATTTTCAGAAACGCCACGCGATAGAAATATTGAAGCCTTTGTGCGAACATTGTGCGTCGTTGCGCCATCCGGCTTCGCGTTTGGTCGGACGGCAATGGCAAAAATTGGCGTTGGTGCGCGGGTGTACATTCTCACACAAGAGCCGACGGGACTGAGTAGCGTACGCGCTCCGTCGTTTGTGAATCGCTCCGTCGCACCGGAAACGCTGGTAGAATTAGATTTTTTCTCAGGAACGACGCTACGTCTGAATGGCTGGTATGAATTTCAATTTGACAAAACATCATTTTTGCGTAGCGTACCGAACATTTTACTTTCGGTGAATTTGCCATTGTGATGTGCTTGTCATTTTTGCACTAAATTTTGTCCTAGTAGTTTTCGCACTTCCCCACATTGTTTTTGCTTGCGTTATGGCTAAAACCTTGATTCTGCAAAGTAACACGAAGAATTTACGCTACGTCGAACCGTTTCTGACCGAGATTATCGCAGGGCATGAAATGGAAGATGCGCGGTATCACAATGCCATTATTGCGCTGACCGAAGGCGTGAATAATGCTATCGTGCATGGTAATAAACGCGATGAAGCGAAATCGGTAACAATTACCGGCGAGGTGCAGGTCGGTATGCTGATGCTGACCATAGACGACAACGGCAGTGGGTTCAATCCCAATACGCTCCCTGACCCGCTTGCACCGGAAAATCTCCTACGCGACGGCGGACGTGGTGTCTTTCTCATGCGTTCCCTCTGCGACTTTGCGGATTTCACCAATACCGGAAGTGGCTGCCGAACAACGTTGCATATTAGGCTGCGGGAGTCGTAGTCTTTTTATTACCAAGTACAGTAGTTTTGACAGTTTTTTTTAGGTAGTACGCGGCTCAAGAACGTTCTTTGTAAAAAAGTCTGCCCCAGAAATTTCGGCTTCATGTTGCCCACGAAGCAATCAATGACGCAGGTAGCAGCATACCAAGCCTCTCGAGTGAGATTTCTCGGATGATACCAGTGCATCCGCAAGGTTTCGAGGACTCCGGTGGTCGTGTGTCGCACGTCAGATGA
>JANYDO010000322.1 GCA_025363605.1 Candidatus Kapaibacterium sp. | reverse complement strand
TCAACGCTCCGCGTTAAACCAAGCAACACCATCTGAGGAAACGGGAGTTTGCGCTTCCGCGTAAAATCGCTTTGGCTCTTGCGATGGAGGCGCAGAAAATTTATGGAATCAAGAATACGGCGCATCTGTTCCAAAAAAATGATTTTTTCATATTCAAAAATAACGATTTACGCTTAACTTAATGACATTGGGCGTTACACCACAAAGATAAGAGAAATTTCATTTTATCGCAGAAAATCCAAAAAAAGAAAATTACTTACCAATACATCAACAGTCGAAATATCAACAGTTGATATATCAACTTTCTGAATTGATGATGAATTTTTTTTCATTATCGCATTTTTTCGCTTGTTCATTGGCATCATTTCGTAGATTTGCACTTGAAAAACAACTCAAATTTTGTTCAACGTTTTCCTTTCCTAACGGAGTTTTCCATGGCTACTACAAGCGGCAATATCTTTACCGACCTCCTCAATATGCAGATGGAAGTCGTCAAAAAAGCAGCAGACGCAGCAGGCGAAGTTTTACCGAATAACATCACCGGCAATCTCTCAACAATGTTGGGCGACCTCGCTGGCACGGTGGCAACAACTCTGAGCAATACCGGTAGCTCGTTTACCAACTTTGCAAATATCGGTGGTATGGGCGATGATGCGAAGCAATCGTCATCCTTCCCGTTCAATATGATTCCGAATATCGGCAATCTTGCAAGTATGCCCGCATTCATGGGTAACATCACGTCGCTCTACGACACATGGAAAAATCTCTACGGTTCATGGATGGGCGCTATGGGTCGCGTTCCGGCTGCCATGTCGGATATGGTCAATAACGGCAGTGTTGTAGTCGGCGCGGTCAATAACCTCACCACCATGGCGCAAACCTACTTCAAACTTTCCGAACTTATGTCGCCCGTTATCAAAATGGCACAAGACACGGGTTTGACGGCGGAAATGCTCCAGAAATATCTGAGTCTCGACGAATACAACAAAATTATCGCGCAAACCTTCAGCTTCCCCGCTGAAGAAACGATGAAAAAATTCACCGAGCAGATTAACTCGCTTGTTAAGTATTTGGGCGATGTTGGTCAGATTGCCGGCACAAACGTTGGCGATATTACGAAGATGTCCACCAAAGCAATGTCCGCCTTTGCTTCCGGCAATGTGGACGAAGCAGCAAAACTCTATGTGAATATGATTGACAATATCCAAAAGCCTGTCAATCCTCTTACCAACATGGTATTCTTCGGACGCGACCGCGTTGCGATTGAATTGCTTCAAGAAATGCTGAAATCGTACATTCTTTTTGCCGCACATTATACCAAAATGCAGCAAATGGTCTTTTCGACTGGTAAAGATGCTCTCACGAACATGACGACGTATATCATTGACCAAGCAAAAGCAGAAAAAGCACCTCGCACGTTTGATGAGTTCTTCCATATCTTCGTTGGTTCCAGCGAAAAAGCATTCGATTTGCTTTTTAACAAAGATGAATATGCTAAATTGCAAGGCGAACTCTCGGTTTCTGGCGCTCGCGTGAAAGAGCAAACCGATAAATTCATGGAATTGATGATTAGCGAACTGCCGATAGCGACGCGCTCTGAACTTGACGAAGCATACCAATCCATTCACTTTCTCAAAACGCAAGTTCGCCGCTTAGAGCGCAAACTTGCCGAGCAAGAAGAATCTATCGAAGCCCTAGGGGGCAAGCCTGCTGCGAAAGTATCGGCTCCGAAAGCAGCACCTGCGACTATTGCTCCGAAAGCAGCAGCGACGAAAACCGCAGCACCAAAAGCAACAGTAAAAGCAGCACCTGCCAAAAAAGCTCCGGCAAAGAAACCAGCCGCTAAAAAGTAAGACCTGCAACACACGTAGCCAAGCGGCGTGCAGGCTACAAGCAAAGAAAAACAATTTTCACCTGACAATCGTAACGAATTGTCAGGTTTTTTTTTATATTGGAGGCTTAGTAGGTGTATTGCTCAATTTCCTTCCAAGCCTCTATCTGATTTACTAGATTAAGCAGGAACACAATACAATAAGTGATTTCCTGACAATACATAAAGCTCTATTCATTACAATCACAATGAACCACGAACAACGAATACTCGATATGCTAAAAAAAATCCTTTCCGGGCAGGAGTACGCAAGTGATATGCTGCATGATATTCGCAATCGCTTAGACCGTATGGAAAAGCGCCTTGATATGATCATTCAGCAGCGTAATGGCGGCAAAGACCTCAAGTCTGCAACTGTCGTGCATATTGTCAAAGGAATAACCGATACATGGCAATCCTTAAATTGAATCCCAATAATCCACACCCACTTTTCACTCAATTTCCGATGGAGCCACACTATGGCACAAACAGCAGAAAAAAACGGTAGCGCTAAAACCGCAGACAAGCGCTCAATTCCGTTCCTCGAGCCTGGACAATTTATGAAAGATATGACCGAGATGAGTAGCAAGGTCGTACGCGGCTTGCAGCATCTCAAAGAAATGACCGAAGATGATTTGTCTGTCGGGCAAACGCCCCGCGTAAAGGTGCTGGATGTGGACGGCGGTAAAATCAAACTCTATCACTATCCTAATCCCAAAGCTACCTGCAAAGTACCGCTCTTGCTGAACTTTGCCGTGGTCAATAAAGAGTATATTCTGGACTTGCAGCCCGACAAAAGTTTCGTCGGAAAAATGATGCAAGCTGGTTTGGAAGTCTATACGATTGATTGGGGCTACCCGACACGCGCTGACCGCTACCGTGAAGTAAGTGACTATGTAGATTACCTTGATTCGTGCGTTGATTATATTCGCAAAGCCTCCGGTCAGAAGAGTATCAATCTTCTGGGTATTTGTCAGGGCGGCACAGCAGCACTCATCTACTCTGCGTTGTTCCCGGAAAAGATTCGGAATCTTGTTACGGTCGTAACGCCGTTTGAGTTCAATATCCCTGACAGCCTGATGTTCAAATGGGCGCAGCACGTGAACCCCGACCCCATTGCTGATGCTGTCGGTACTATCTCCGGCGAGGTAATGAATGCCGGCTTCCTCATGGTAAAGCCGATGCAACGCCTCCAAAAATTCCACACCTTTGTCAATATCATGGATAGCAAAGAGAAAGTGGCGAACTTCCTGCGCATGGAGCGTTGGCTGTTCGATAGCCCCGGTCAGCCGGGCGAGGCATATCGCGAATACACCAAGCGGGTGTTTATTGGCAATGAACTCTCGAAAAATGAATACAGCATTGACGGGCGCAAGGTAGATTTCAAAAAAGTTACCATGCCCATTCTTTCTATTTATGCCGCACAAGACCACCTTGTGCCGCCGGAATGTGCGAAACCCCTCTATGATGCCGTTGGCTCAAAAGATAAGCAAATGGTAGAGTTTCCGGGCGGACACGTGGGCGTGTTTATGAGCGGTCAGTCGCAGAAATACGTTGCTCCGGCTATTTCGAGTTGGATTTTGGAACGCTCGAAAGTCTAAGTTTTTGTTATGCAATGGTGAGTGTTGAGCATTGAAGACCGTAAGCGCTATGCGCTTTTCGGCTCAAGGCTTAACACTCACATTGTTTTTGTCCATTGTGAAATCAATTATTTTTTTACCTTTTTTCATTTTTTATCATGCCAAAACAAGTCAAAGTCGGCGACAAAGCGAGTGTTACCAAAGCCTTTACCGAAGCAGACGTTAAGCAATTTGCTGAAATCTCTTTGGACAAAAACCCCATTCACCTTGACGCTGAATATGCTAAAAACACAATTTTCAAGCAGCGCGTGGTGCATGGAGCGCTTGTGGCGAGCCTTTTCTCCGGCGTTATCGGTATGGATTTGCCCGGCGAAGGCACGATTGCGATGGGGCAAACGGTCAAATTCTTGCGCCCCGTTTTTATTGGCGATGAAGTGACGGCAAGCGTAGAAGTAGCTTCCATCGTAGAAGGAAAGCCAATTGTTGTACTCAAAATTTCGGGCACTAATAGCAAGGGCGAAGTCGTTATCGAAGGCGAAGCGACCGTCCGCGTTTGATAAGAAGAAAAGGTAACTGTTTAGGTAGGCATTTTGCTTTTTTACTAAAATTTGACTCACAAATAGCAATTTGTGTCATAAAGCGTCTGTTTTTTTACGATTCCTATTGCCGTTTTTACAAAATCATCCGGTTTTTCGGATTATTGGAATAA
>JANYDO010000302.1 GCA_025363605.1 Candidatus Kapaibacterium sp. | reverse complement strand
ATTTGACTCACAAACAGCAATTTGTGTTATAAAGCGTCTGTTTTTTTACGATTCCTATTGCCGTTTTTACAAAATCATCTGGTTTTTCGGATTATTGGAATAATGGCAATAGAAAATATGCCGAAATTTAACAAAAAACGTTAATTTGCCTACCTAAGCAGTTACAGAATTTCAATGAAGAACTTAACAGCCCTACACGAATGGTAGGGATGAGCAAAAAAGAAGAGCGCTTCCAAGGCTTCAGCAATGCGCTCAAACTTGGCAAATTCCTTCCCGTTATCGGCAGTGATGCTCTTGACCTTATCACTCAAGGGTTGAAGCAGTTCGATAGCCTTCTCGGCGCATGGCTCGGCGTGTTTGCCGACCAGTTTGCCAATAACCGTGAAGCGGCTTGTGCGTTCCACCACGGTAACGATTGCTCCGTCATGGCTCTTGCCGATAACGGTATCAATCTCCCAATGTCCAAGTTCTTCGCGGGATTCGACTTCCGGTGGGCGCTCATCAATCGAAACCCTGTTCGGTATCTGACCACGCTCTTGTTTTGAGCCATAGCGCTTGCGGTATTTCTTCGGAATATGCCGCAAGTGCTGATAGAGCGTACCGTCCGAACGCTTATCCGCCCAAATATGCTGATATATCCGCTCGTGCGATACCATGGCGATACCTTCATACCGAGCGCGTCCAACGATTTGTTCCGGGGAGTAATCCTCGCGCAGCCACTGTTCAACCTGCTCTCGTATTGCAACGGTAAAACGCACCAAACGAGGCTTGGCGGCTTCTCGCGCTTTGGCTTTGGCATCTGCCTGCTTGGGACGATAGCCGCGATGACCTCTATTGCGAGCCAGCTCTCGATAAACGCTCGAAATATGCTTGCCAAGCAGTGAGGCTATCTCTTGTTTGGAAACATTCTCGTGCAGTTTCTCATAGATTTCGTATCTTGATTCCGGGGTAAAATGCGTGTACATCAGATTGTATCTTTCGTTGGTAGATGACTCTTGGTTGGGTTTCTGCCAAAATAGGCATTTTACCCCGTTTTTTAGCATCCCAACTTTCGCACTTGTAACTTAAATTCAAGCCTGTCTGTGAGGTTTGAAGGGGCTTTTAAGAGCTACACAGGCAAGAATGCCTGTGCTACCAAGGAAAGTTGACCACTTATTTTTGACCCTTTCCTAACTATCATCAGGTGTATTAAACCTTGATTGCCACTTTGCAGTCTTGCTCAGATAACGCAAAAACACTATCTTGCGACATTATATTTCACCAATCACGCATCTGCACCTAGATTATGAAGACACGATTTTTGCTTTTCGCGCTTTTGATGACGCTTACACCGCTACTGGCGGAAGCACAACTCAAAACAAACTATGGTCGGCACCCCGGCAGAAATGGTGCGCTGACGGACGAAGAAATGAAGGTCGCTCGCACGGCGTGGAAATATTTTGAGCGCAATTACCAAGACACCACAGGACTTGTGAATGCGGCTGATATGTTTCCCTCGACAACGATGTGGGATATTGCGGCATACATGGCGGCGCTTGTATCGGTGCACGAACTGGGCATTATTGATGTCGGAACGTTCAATTATCGCATCGAAAAAATGTTCGCTACGTTTATGCGCCTTTCATTTTTTCGGGGTGAAATGCCGAACAAATGCTATAATACTATCACGGGCGAAAAAGTGAATTATGGCAATCAACCAATGGAAATTGGCTATTCAGCAATAGATTTGGCGCGATTTTTGGTGTGGTGTAAGATTATCAAGGAACGCTATCCTGAACATAGCGACCGCATTGATGATTTTATTCTGCGTTGGAACTTCAAAAATGTGATTGATAGTACAGGAATGCTCTACGGCGCAGGAATAAACGACAAAGACGACAATAAAACGCAGTATTTGCAAGAAGGGCGTTTGGGCTACGAAGAGTATGCCGCGAAAGCCTTCCAACTCTGGGGCTTCCAGACCGACCTCGCAGCAAAAGCCGAACCCTACGATACACGCACAATTTACGGCGTTGAAGTTCCGTACGACACACGCGACCCACGTGTGCTTGGAGCGCATAACTACGTCGTTTCGGAGAGCTACGTTCTGGACGGTGTAGAGATGAACTGGGATAAAGGCACAGACCGTGAGTCCGACGATATGCACAGCACGGACAAGACCATCGCGGACTTTGCACAGCGCATCTATAAAGTGCAGGAAGAGCGTCACAAGCGCACCGGCATTATGACTGCTCGCACGGAACACCAATTGGACAGCGACCCGTATTTCGTTTACGACGCAATTTTTACCGACGGCTACCCGTGGAATACGATTACCGAAGACAGCCGTTA
>JANYDO010000283.1 GCA_025363605.1 Candidatus Kapaibacterium sp. | reverse complement strand
TACACATTCTACTACTGACTACCAAAAGAACTTCGTCGCGCTATGTCGCGCCACGCCCTGCGCTCAAAGCAGCGCAGACCGCGACCGCTCAGGCTGCGACGAAATGCCTTATATCCCCATGCCTGAAGGCAGGGGCTTTACGGCATCTCTAGTAAGCAGTACATCCTAAATACGTGTGATAGAATATTCGACTTGTCCGCACAGATAAACACAGAAAACATCGTTCCAATATTTTAGCAATTATTTCAAGTGAGGAAATTGTTATGTCCACCCAAGCCCCCCACGCGGCGTACAAAATGAAAACGCCGCCCCGCACAATGACCGGCGCAGAAGCCGTTGTGGCTTCGCTTCTCGAAGAAGGTGTTGACACGCTTTTTGGCTATCCGGGCGGTGCAATTATGCCCGTCTATGATGCTTTCTACGATTATCAAGACCGCTTGAAGCATATTCTCGTGCGCCATGAGCAAGGTGCTGTTCATGCAGCCCAAGGCTACGCACGGGTTTCCAATCGTGTGGGCGTTTGTATTGCCACATCTGGTCCGGGCGCAACAAATCTTATCACCGGCATTGCCGATGCGCAGATAGATTCTACGCCGCTTGTGTGTATCACTGGACAAGTGGCTTCACATCTACTGGGTACGGATGCTTTCCAAGAAACGGACGTTATCGGTATCTCTATGCCCGTTACGAAGTGGAATTACCAAATTACCAAAGCCGAAGAAATCCCATCGGCTTTTGCCAAAGCCTTCTACATCGCCCGAAGTGGACGACCGGGACCGGTTTTGCTAGACATCACCAAAGACGCGCAGTTCGCAAAATTTGATTTCAAATACGAACCCTGCGTCGGTATTCGTAGTTATGCCCCCTATCCGAAATCGCGCCCCGACGATGTAATTGCCGCTGCATCGCTCATCAATAACGCAAAGAAGCCGTATATCCTCGCCGGACACGGTATCTTGCTCTCACGAGCGCAAGAGGAATTTGCCGCATTTGTGGAGAAAACGGGTATTCCGGTCGCTTCTACCTTGTTGGGACTCTCAGCACTTCCCTGTGACCATCCGCTGTATGTGGGCTACTTGGGGATGCATGGCAATTATGCGCCAAACGTAAAAACCAACGAAGCCGATGTTATCATCGCTGTCGGTATGCGCTTCGATGACCGCGTAACGGGTGATTTGTCGCGCTATGCCAAGCAAGCCCGCGTCATTCACATCGAAATTGACCCGTCCGAAATCAACAAAAACGTGAAAGCCGAAGTCGCTATCAATGCCGATGCAAAAGAAGCATTGCTGGCGCTCATGCCGCACGTGCAAAAACGCTCGCATAGCTCATGGATAGGCGAGTTCAAAGCATTGGATAAAATTGAGCATGAAAAAGTGATTGTGAAAGATTTTGCGTTGCCCGAAAATAGTATCAAAATGGCAAATGTCGTGGAACGTATTTCTCGCAAAACCAAAGGCGAAGCTATTGTCGTTACCGACGTTGGGCAGCATCAAATGGTTACCTCGCGGTATTATGCCTATCGCGGACAGGACAACAACGTCACCTCCGGTGGTTTGGGAACGATGGGATTTGCACTTCCAGCGGCTATCGGTGCGAAATTTGCGCGTCCGAATGAAGAAGTCATTGCAATCATCGGCGACGGTGGTTTCCAGATGACGTTACAAGAACTCGGAACAATTTTTCAAGAGAATACGGGCGTAAAAATTGTGCTTTTGAATAACAACTTCTTAGGAATGGTGCGCCAGTGGCAGCAGCTTTTCTTTGATCGCCGTTATTCATCAGTCGAAATGAAAAACCCTGATTTTATTAAAATCACCGAAGGTTTTGGCTTGAAAGCACGTAAAGTTGAGCAGCCAAGCGAATTGGACGCAGCGATAGACGAGATGCTTGCGCACGACGGACCGTATTTCTTGGAAGTGGTCGTTGAGCGCGAGGAAAATGTTTTTCCAATGGTTCCCACGGGAGCATCGGTGGCGGAAATTCGTTTGGAGTGAAAGTTTCTTATCCACGTAACACATTGAATTTTCTATACAACAGACTGTATCACAAAACTCAACGAATATCATGCAAAAAAAACTCTTCACTATCATCGCGTTCACCGAAAACCGCATCGGGCTTCTGAACCGCATCACGATTATCTTCACGCGGCGGCATATCAATATCGAATCGCTCACTACCAGCGAATGTGAGGTCGAGGGCGTACACCGCTTTACGATTACTACGCGCACGACCCAAGAACGTGCCGTAAAGGTGGTACAGCAAATTGATAAACTTGTGGAAGTCATCAAAGCCTCGCTCCATGAGGAAGAGGAGACGGTCTATCAGGAATTGGCACTCTATAAAGTAGATGCTCGGCAGATTGCTGAAAACGGCTTATTTACGGCATTTCTGAACACGATAAAAAAATATGATGCCAATATACAAACGGCAGCCGATGATTATATCATCATTGAAAAGGTCGGCAAGCGCGTCGAAGTGTTTATGCTTTTGGACGCGCTGAAGGAATATCACGTGCTGGAATTTGCAAAGTCCGGCAGAGTAGCGATGACGCGCTCGGCAAACGACCTCGACCAGTATTTGCGCGACGTGGAAGCACGTGTTGCGGAAGAAGCGCACGAAGTTGGTGTATAGGAAGTTTGCTGTTTCTTAAAAATTTCTATATTTAGGACGAAATTTCGTATCACAACGGATTTCATTTGTTGATGATACTGACAGACATCAATCATAATTCTTTACTTTTCAAAAATTTCAGAGAGATTGTATTTATGGCAAAACTTAATTTCGGTGGCGTGGACGAAAATGTCGTTACACGCGAAGAATTTCCGCTTGCAAAAGCGCAAGAAATCTTGAAAGATGAAGTCGTCGCCGTCATCGGCTACGGCGTACAAGGTCCCGGGCAGGCGCTCAATCAAAAAGATAACGGTATCAACGTTATCGTCGGGCAGCGCCAAAATTCAAAATCGTGGGATAAAGCGGTTGCTGACGGCTTTGTGCCGGGCAAAACGCTCTTCACGCCCGAAGAAGCGGCAGAGAAAGGCACGATTATCTGCTATCTGCTCTCCGACGCGGCACAAATAGCAATGTGGCCTACCATCAAAAAACACCTTACCAAAGGCAAAGCGCTCTACTTCTCGCACGGCTTCGGTATTACCTACAAAGAGCAGACCGGAATTATTCCGCCGGACGATGTGGACGTAATCTTGGTCGCGCCAAAAGGCTCCGGCACGTCGCTTCGCCGCTTGTTTGTAGCGGGACGCGGTTTGAATTCAAGCTATGCAATTTTCCAAGATGCCACCGGACGCGCCAAAGACCGCACGATTGCGCTTGGTATCGCTGTTGGCTCGGGCTATTTATTTGAAACAGATTTCAAAAAAGAAGTCTATTCCGACCTCACGGGCGAGCGTGGTACGCTCATGGGCGCTATTCAGGGCATCTTCGAGGCGCAATACAACGTTCTTCGCAAGCGCGGACATACACCGTCGGAAGCATTTAACGAAACCGTCGAAGAACTGACACAAAGCCTCATGCCGCTTGTGGCAGAAAACGGCATGGACTGGATGTATGCGAACTGCTCCACCACCGCACAGCGGGGCGCACTCGACTGGAAAAATAAATTCCGCGATGCCGTTTCTCCGGTGATGGAAGAACTCTACGAAAGCGTTGCAACGGGCAAAGAAGCAGCGCGTTCCATTGCGACGAACAGCCAGCCTGATTACCGCGAAAAGTTAGAGGTGGAACTCACGGAATTGCGAAATTCCGAAATGTGGCAAGCGGGGAAAACTGTTCGCAGTCTGCGCCCCGAAAACAAGAAGTAATGCGGCTTCGTCCGTGAATGATTTGGAAATGTCTGTGCTGCGGCGTTAGATTGCGTCTTGCAGCACAGACATTTTTTTGAATTGACACACTTATTTTACTTTAACCATTTGAGGAGCAACAATGATTTGGCGTTGCGATTTAGTACCCCAATACGAAGCATACAAAGGCGAAATTGACGCTGCTATCCAGCAAGTTCTTATGTCCGGCAGATATGTTCTGGCGGAAAATGTTGCGGCTTTTGAACAAGAATTTTCTGATTACGTTGGCGTAAAGCACAGCGTTGGCGTGAATAGTGGAACTGATGCACTGATGATGCCGCTCTGGATGTGCGGTATTGAGCGCGGCGATGAGGTTATCACGACTCCGTTTACCGCCATTCCTACCTTTTCCGCCATCCGTCACATCGGCGCAAAACCTGTCTTTCTCGACCTTGAGCCGGATACGTTCTTGATGAATCTGGAACACTTGCGTAGCAAAATTACCGAGCGCACCAAAGCTATCGTGCCGGTGCATTTGTTTGGTAACGCCGTTGATGTAGAGCAGATTCGGGACATTGTTGGTAACGATATGTACATCGTCGAGGACTGCGCACAGTCGCATGGCGCAAAGGTTCGTGGCAAGATGACAGGTTCGATGGGCAATTATGCGGCTTTTAGCTTCTACCCGACCAAAAATCTTGGTGCGTACGGCGATGGCGGTTTGGTGGCAACCAACGACAAAGACGCTGCTGACCTGATGAAAAAACGCCGAATGTACGGCATGATTAGCAAAGATGAATTTGTTACCGACGGCATCAATACACGCTTGGATGAACTGCAAGCCGCTATTCTTCGCGTGAAGCTGCGCCACTTGGACGCAATGAATAAGCGCCGTCAAGAGCTTGCCGCTATTTATGCCGACTTGCTACCGAAGGAACACATCAAGCCACAAGCAGTCCGCGAGGGTGTCGAGTCCGTATGGCACGTGTACAGCGCCACCGTGAGCGGTCGCCGCGATGAACTCTTGCAGTTCCTAGAAGCACGTGATATTCAAGCCAACGTCTATTATCCCATGCCAACAACCAAGCAAAAGGGCTATATCGCAGCATTTGGCGACAGTGCGCCCGCGCTGCCCGTAACGGAGCATCTTTCCAAACATATCATCGCGCTGCCGTTTTATCCCGAAATGGAAGTCAAGACGATGGAAACGGTTGCCAAAGCAATTCGTGAGTTTTACGGTGTATAAACATTTGGAGGCACTATCACTATGGAAGAACCACGTATCATCGAAGCAGGCGTCGCCGATTACGGCTACGTCCCGGAAATTATCCACGAACTCGACATTAGTCATATCGAAACGGAGGACGACAAGCCTTTGGACAATACATTTTCTGAGCGCCAGCAGCATTTGTTAGTGGACGCTCTTCACGCTTCATGGCAGCCGCCGAAGAAAAAACCGTTTGTGGCACTTTCTAATGTCGGGCTGTTCTACGGTCTGCATATGCCGCCTGTTGTGCCGGATTTTATGCTGAGTTTAGGCGTACATTTTCCGCAAAATGCGTGGGAAAAACATAATCGCGCATACTTCACATGGGAATACGGCAAATTACCGGAATTAGTCGTCGAAATTGTCTCCAATGTGCGTGGCAATGAATTAGACGATAAACTTGATCGCTATGCTTTTATCGGCATTAGGAATTATCTTGTGTTTGACCCGGCGGAACATTATGGCCAAGACATTCTTCGCCTGTTTGTTCTGGATAATAACGAGTATCATCGTTCCGAAGAACCGACGTTTCAAGGTTTAGACCTTCGCTGCACATTGTGGGAAGGCTTATACAATGGCATGACGGACAGATGGTTACGCTGGACTGCACCGGACGGGAGCTTGCTTCTGACAGGCGCAGAACGAGCCGAACACGAGCGAGAACGTGCCGAACACGAGCGAGAACGTGCAGAAGAAGCCTTTGCCATTGCCAGCGAAGAGCGCAGTCGTGCGGAACGATTAGCAGAAAAACTTCGTGCGTTAGGTATCAACCCCGAAGAGGTATAGTGTTTATGCACCTTTCTGAACTCTCCGAGTGGAATAGCCGCATTGAAACCATTCGCAATGTGGAATTTCATGCTTTAACTTTTGATGTCCGCAATTTACTCCCGCATACGCTCACGTACTGCGGCGGAGCAAGTTATCTGGAACGTGCACTTGCTGAAGAGCGCATTACTTCAGTGCTGACAACACGAATCGCACTGGAGGAATACTTGAAAACCGCATCTCTTCCTGCGGGCAAAGGTGTTGCTGTTTCAGATACGCCTAGAATGGACTTCTTTGCTTTTCATAATTACCTCGCTGCTGAAACCAATTTTTACTCCCGCCCTGATAAATCCAGTATTGGCGAGGGCTGTACGATTGGAAAGATGGCAAGCATTGATGCTCACAATGTCGTTATTGGCGATAATGTTGTTATCGAAGATTTTGTGCGCATTGGCGCAAACACGACGATTGGCGACGGCACGATTATTCGCTCCGGCACGGTTATTGGCGGCGATGGCTTTCAGTTTATGCGTTTGCCGGATACTATTGGTAAAGTTGCTCATTCGGGAGGAGTCCGTATTGGTGCGGGTGTGGAGCTACAAGCGCACTGCATGATTGACAAGCATATTTTTGGCGGCGACACGCTCATCGGAAACGATACCAAACTCGCCGACGGCGCTCACGTGGCGCATTGTGC
>JANYDO010000279.1 GCA_025363605.1 Candidatus Kapaibacterium sp. | reverse complement strand
CGATGTAAACCAGAGCTAAGGCTCGGTAATATGCGCTCTACGGTGCCTCGGCGTGGGTCATCAAGAGAGATACGGTAACTTTGCGTAAGGGTGATTGGGATAGAAGTATTGTCTATCCAGCATTGAATATCGTGACCAATTCCCGTGCCAGTTGCGTTTACACCTGTCGCATCGTATAAATCGGCAAGAAGTGTCGGCGTTGTACTCACAAAATCACCAGCACGAAATGTTCGTGCATCCATAAAAAGGCGAATTTCCGGTCCGATTCCGTCATTCGTAGCAGTTTCGTCAATGCCGCCGACGGTGAATTGTACCGTTGCGCCGCGTCCGAACTTGCGTCCATCGGTGCTGACGGCATATAAAAAGAGCCGCCCCGATTGATTAGAAAAGCTAATGTCTTTGGGAATAGGCATTGAGAATTTGAATCGTCCATTGCGTACCGGACTTGCACCGATATTCAGCAAGCCACCAAGGGTATTAAAACGGTGTATTGTGCGGTCGAGGTCAATATCCGTGATGGCTTTCTGAATATCGGTATCATACAGCGAAGCAAGGATGCTGCCTGTGAAGGAGGCATCAATAGTTTGCGATGACGGTGAGGTGATGAAGCCACTTACCGAAAGCTGTGAGAGTGCCTTTACTTGCGGTGCGGTGTCGGAGCCGAGAAGGGCAACATTGTTCAGTGTATCAATGACGACTGGCTGTTCCGGCAAAGCGAGGCGTACTGTCGGGTCGCCAAGCAAACAGAATTTGCGGTCATTATTGTACGAGCCGGAGTAAAATACCTGTTTGACGCGAAAAAGCAGGTCGCCAAGTCGTGGAGCAGCTTCACCGCTGGTGTTGCGGAAAATTTGGCGAAAGAGTTCTTGACTAATGGCAGCGTTGTCAATGGAATAGACTGTGCGTCCTGCTGCAAACGTAGCAATAGCTCCACCACGCGGGTTGCTAATCATCTCCTCTGCACCGCTTTGTTCGCGGAAGTTATCAAAGCGTCCGAAATCACACGTTGCAGCAACGAGGAAGAACAAGCGGTCAATATTTGTGAATTGAGGAATGGTGAGGTCACGCAGCAAAAACTGCTCATCTGCCCATACACGGGGGTTGCCGTGACCAATCCAATTCAAAATAAGAGCACCTTCGTTGACAGCAGTTATCATGTCCTGCGTTGCTGCCGGGCGGCGGCGACCTCCGGGAGAGTTTTCTGGCGGAAAATCCGGTAAATAGGTTTTGTGCAGTCGGACGGTGCTTGGCAAAATAAAATTTGCTAAGTCCTCAGATTGTCTTGTGTGTAAAGTTCCCTCACTATTAGCAAGGCTTTGGTGTGAGGCATCGTCAGCAGTGAGCAGCAAGCGGGTGCGCCAGTTGTCAATGGATGAAGACGTTTCGTACTGTCGAATTTTTGCCAACATGGTTGCGCCTTCCTCATTGGAGCGAACGCACAACCGCCCGAGTGCAATATCCACGAGATCATCATCGCCATTAATACAAGCAAAAAAGTCTTCGGTCATCAAATTTGTATTGACGGAATTCATGTCGCCGTCAGCGTCGTAGGTCTGATGGGTCGGAACGAAGTTTTTTGCTGTGATACCGGGCGTTAAACTGCGATAATCAAAGTGTCCATCACCCCAGAACAAGACGTAGCTTGGTTTTTTTGTCCACGTGCGGTAAGCGTAGGCGATATAGTCGCGGAGTGCTGTTGGATCGGGCGTACCACCGTTGAATTGATAATAAATCTGGTCAGTGGTCACAACGCGGACTACCAAGCCGCTCTGCGCTTGACGATAGGTGCGGTATGCTTCTGCCGAAGGCAACAGATCTTTATCGGTGATAACAATCAGGTCTGCACCACCACTGGTGTCTCGTAGGTCGGCAACATCATCGGTACGTTCTATGGAGGCAACAGAGGCAGTTTGTGATGAAAGATAAAATCGTCGGGGCGATTGTGGGCTGATAGTAGCGCGGAATGTTGCTTGTCCGCCTGTTTGCGAGAGATTGCGAATGAATTGCGGGTTGGCACGGTTTGTAGCATCCACGATGTAAATCTGGTTTGCAGAAAAACCACGTGCGGTGTATTCCGCTATGCCGGAAAGATTATCGGGAGTGTCGGTAAAGAAGTCTAGTTGATTCTCTAGTGCAACGAACTCGCGCGGGTAATGGATTTCAAACCAATCCAAGATTCCGTGTTGATCGTCGCTGCCGGCGCTCACATAGAGAAATTCGAGGGTACTGCGGTTATTTTGAATGAGAGATGACGGCGCAGTTGCAGAAAGTGTCGTTACTGTGCCAACGGTGTAATCATCGCCGGAGCCGAAGAAATCGAATGGTGTAGCAAAAAGTTCTGTGCTGCCCTCGCGGACGTAAATTTTGCCGCCAGCACCTACTCCGCTCGGGCTATTCCAAGCCGTCGAGATACGGTAACTCACGGGAACGGTATTGCGGACAAGTCCAGGAAGGCTCGTCTCAAAGCGTGTAGCACGATTACTTTGAAAACTCTGCCCGAACCAGCGTCGCCCAGAACCTGATAAACTATAATCGAAAGGATTGACAATATCATCGTCTTTGAAGAGTCGCGAAATATGGTAGGAAGGCGTTATTGTGGCTTGCCCGGTAGTCTCGGCGAAAGTAATGCGTCGTCCTTGTACCCCACCGCCGACGTTGAGCATATAGTAATTGCGTCGGGAATAGGTATTGACAAAGTGCTGAATTGTTGGTGCTTGCGATGATGACACATTAGCTGCCGTGACAAAGCCGTTAGGAGCTGCACCGAAAAAGGAAAGAGCGACAAGCGCACCATTGGCATCAGTCTCGACCAAAAGCGGTTGTTCGTTCATGGTGTTCGTGGTAGCAAGGCTGACACGCTCTGGCAGTTCTGTGCCACCATTTCCGAAAAGGCTCAGAGAGGCTATTTCTGCATTAGCAACGGTAAGTCCTGCATCACGCAGTTGCTGGGCTGTAATGCGATAGATGCCATCGCGTTCAACGCCAATTTTAATCCATCGTCCGCTTACAGCTTGGAGCGTAGCACCACCTTTTTTGGAAGGCGTGAGGTCGGGCGGTGGGGCAATACTACTGCCAAGAGGCGCTGTCGCATCGTTATTAGGTGTTACGCGCCAAATGGTGGTTTCCGCATGATTGATAGTGCTGGCAAAGACCGATTTTGCTGAACCTGTGGACTGTTCTTGTACAATAAGTGAAGATGTGCTTTCCGGCATAAACTCGATAACAATGCGCATTGTCTGGGGAATCTCAATAGAGTTTGTTTCGGGATTATACCGCGCTGCACGAAGGCGGAGAGTAGCGATATGGCGATCTCTGCCAATGCCGGAGTACACGATGCTGTACCATTCCGGCATGGGTTCGGTAGTATAAGCATCACTTAGAAAGCGATAATCGGGTTCGCCATTCTTAGTTACCCCCAAGCGAGGAGCCATTGCGGCACGTGTTGATTTCACACTACGGACGGTATGGGACGCAATGCTGAATCCATCGGGTGAGGGCACACTAATTGGCACACGAAGTTCCGCCGAGAGAGGTGAACCGACGCGATCCGCTTCAAGAGAAGCTCCAAGAATTTTCGGGCGCAGGAAATCTTTCCCATTAAGTCGTACTGTATCAAAGCCTTTGACTTGTGGAACGTAGTCCAGCACGAGGCGTGTTGGTGACGATTCTACAATGGTAATACCACACCATGACCAGTTAGCGGGCGTAGAGACAGAGGGATGTTGAACGGTTTGTGCGGGTAATATATTCGACGCTCCCGCAATGCTCAATCCCATAAAAAAACATAGAAAGACGACACGCGAAGCGATGCGACTGCACGTATAAAGCATTGAATATCCAGAAATAGTGAAACAATACAGCGATTAATACGAAACTTGATATAGTCGAAAGCATTTTTATGATGCGCTCTATACCACGTTCGTTCGAGAGAATGTAAAGAGTTCCGTCAAAGATAAGAACACTGAATATTTGGAAAATACATCAGTAGTTTGTACAGAGGGTAAAGGAGTGGAGCGCTAGCAGTTCGGGTTTTGAGGTTCGACAAAAATAACGCGTCACTTGAGTTGACGCAGGGCATCGCTGTATTTGAGTTTGCAATATACAACAAATATTTTCTTCTCAACACGTTGGTTTATGGCAGAATAAACTTTTTTCTGTACTGATGGTATAAATAAGAGTCTTGAAATGCTCTAAGATGTTTAATTTGTTGAGATTAAGCGCATTAGCTTCCTTTGCTGATACACGCTTTATCTGCTCTATGCCGACAGAGCAATGAGGCGTATTCAATCCATAGACTTTGCTTTTGACAGAGGTTTTAACGAAACTCTTTGGTAAATTTACGTGGTTTGCTTGTACGGTGAACATTCCTACGTTACAGGTCTTACGGTAAGTCTGACCAATGGATAATCACTGTCAGTTTGTTCTTGTCAAAGAAAGATGCGTTCCCCCTAACGCACAGTTTAATCAGGGCGGCGGCTGTTATATCACCATTAGAAATTGGCTCACTTGTTCAAAAAAATATCCATATTGAAACGTTGTTATGATGTTGTGCATGAAGCACGAGAGCGCTTCTTTCGGCGTTTTCGGGATAAAGTCTATCCTTCGACGTTTGTAGAGGAGATTAACGAACAATGTGACATCTTCTTTCCTTTATATGCCTCGCCATTTTTCGTAGCATGGCTTCCTTACTTATCTCTTGATCCGCTTCTTCTACCCAATGAGCCGCTCATGCCGTTTTTGCGGATAGGGCTTTCTCTTGTAGGCGTTATTGCATTATGTGCTCGATATTTTTGGAAGAATCCCAAAAGACACAGACTTATTGGCAATGGTATGATGTACTATCTGATTGTGGTCACAGGAATAATAACAGGTCTTGCGAAAGCGCATCCGAGTTATGTGGGCGGGTATTGTTTCTTGATAACGGTGCTGGGAGCAATGCCTGTGCAGCCTTCGCAACTATTCTCGGCATTAGCGGTATCGTTGTCTGTATTCGCGGGCTTGTGTTGGCATTTTAATGTAAGTTTTACAGAGCCTGCTTTACGATATAGTCTTCAAGACCTCATTAGCACTGTGAGCGTAAGCGTTCTTATGAGCTATGGTTGGACAATGCTTCGGCGTAATAGCTACGAAAAGGGGCGTGCATTGCAAGAAATGAATGCACAAATACAAGCTCAGCAAGCGACACTCGCAGACCAGAACGAGTCTTTGCGCCATCTAAATCTGGAAAAAGATGAGCTGATTGGCATTGTTTCGCACGATCTGCGCAATCCAATAACGGCCATTCTTGGAATAGCAGAAATTGTTCAGGAGGAAGACAATGCGTTATCCGCGGAGCTTAGAAGTGATATGCTTGGGAGGATACATCATTCAGCGCTGCAAATGCGGATGCTCATTGATCACCTATTGAATGCGGATGCGATTGAAAATGGCGCATTGAAGCCCAATTTCGCGTATGTTAGCGTATTGGAAGTTGTGGCGGGTGTTGCCGAAAGTTTACAAACGCAGGCAGAGAAAAAAGCTATTCGTGTGCAAATAGAAGGCGCTGACAATGTTGTTGTCTATGCCGATATTCTGCTTCTTTCGCAGGTTATCGAGAATATATTGTCTAATGCCGTCAAGTATTCCCCCATCCAGACGCAAGTATTAGTGAGCTTTCAAAGGCGCGACGAAAGGGTGCAAATTGCTGTGAAAGACGAAGGCCCAGGGCTTTCAGAGAATGATAAAGATAGTCTCTTCAAAAAATTTGCCCGCCTCTCTGCGCAACCAACGGGCGGTGAACAAAGCATTGGCTTGGGGTTGAGTATTGTGAAAAAAATGGTTGAATCAATGAATGGTAAGGTTTGGTGCGAGTCTGAGCAGGGGCAAGGTGCTGCTTTTATCGTGGAATTGCCTTCTGAGCCTGCATCACCGCCATCTTTGCCATAAAAAAGTGTCTAATCAAGCCACCTCTGTGCAATCCGTCGTGTCGCACCATAAAGAAAAATATTGCACAAAAAGTGATACTTTGCTATTTTGCTTTGAAATACAAAGTTCTTTATTTGATTTGCTTCTCAAGAATAAATGATACCTTCGCAATCCGATATACAAAGCTCTGCGCCGAATCCTGCCGATGAATTGGCATTTATTCGCAAGGTCATGCAGGACAGTCGCCGCACTGCTGTTGACAATGGAATGAATTATATTTTTTGGGGCGTGTGGGCATCGTTGGGTGCAATCGCCAGCTACATTTCTTCTGTGTATCAATGGAAGATAGGTTTGTATCTGTGGGGCGGAGTGATTTCTGTGGGATGGGTGATTTCATGGCTTATTGTGCGGCGCGGTCGGCAGAAAGCAGGTACAACAAGCCTTGCCAACAATGTTCTCGGTGCAGTATGGATGGGTTGCGGCATTGCCATGTCGCTCATCGGATTTGTCGGTAGTATGACCGTACTTGGTACCGGCATAACCGGTGTGTTGTCGATTATCACCGGAACAGGGTTTTACATCTCTGGTTTGGTCTATGGTTCGTTGTGGCTGCGTTATTATGCCGCCATCGGTTGGTGGCTTGGTGGTGTGCTCATGTTTTGTTTTCCCGGTCGGCACGTGATTCTGATGCTCGCGGCAGAAATGCTTTTGTTTCAACTTGTGCCCGGTGTCATCTTGTATCGGCGCTGGAAAAGCGAACAGAGTGAAGCATGAACACCATTACAAATTTTTGTTGTCGCACACCATCCCTAGTCGTCCATGACAGACTTTGATTATCAACAGCTCGACGATATTATTCATTCAAGAATTCGTCTTGCTATTATGGCGCTCCTAGCAAGTCTTGAGACGGCAGAATTTACCTATATCCGAGAAAAAATAGGCGCGACCGATGGCAATCTGAGCGTACACCTGAAAAAGCTCGAAGAAGCAGAGTACATCACCGTTACCAAAACGTTTGTTGACCGTAAGCCCGTAACAATTTACACGCTCAATAAAAAAGGTCGCAAGGCATTTGAGCTATATGTAGAGCGCTTAGAACAACTATTGAAACAATCCAACCGCTTTGGCGTAGAAGAGAAAAAATAATTTTTTTGTTATCTGACTTTGAAAATCAAAGCACTTTATGTTTAAAGCATTTTTTACAAAAATATCTATTCCTGCTTGGCTTTCCCTTTTGGTGATAGGGTGTATTCTCGCCGTGCCGCGATTTTACTGGATGCTCACGGGAAATTACAACGCTGTTGTGTGGATATTTCTTGGAATGGCTGCATTGCCGTTTACGCTGATGAGCAAAGATGGGAGGCGACAAGCTGGTTTTGTTCGTCCCGTGTCATGGCTGCGTTTGGTCGTAGCATTTGGTGTCGGTGCTGCCGGAGCGTTTGCTACTTATGCGTTAGGTGTTGTATTGTATGGTGCAATAAGTCCACTCAACTGGTACGTGGCTATTAAAGCGACGTTCATGCAACGTGGCGATATGATTGCTGCCGCCCACGCCAACCCCGCACTATTCCTTGCCTTTGCGCTTCCGGCGATGATTTTTAGCCCGATTGGTGAGGAATTTTTCTTTCGTGGGCTTTTTCACGAAGCACTTGCTGAACGTTTTGGTTATGCCACATCGCTTGGAATGGATGCTGCGTTTTTTGGTCTTGTCCATGTTGCGCACTATGGCTTGGTTCTGCAAAGCACACAGGTTACTGTCTTATTCCCGTCCGTGATTTGGTGGATTCTGCTGATTGCCGCTACGTCGCTTCTGTTCTCGCTTGCACGGCTTTATGCCGCTTCGCTGTGGGCTGCGGTGCTGTGCCATGCAGGATTTAATCTTGTCATGATGTGGTGCATATTCTTTCGATTAGGATAGCACGTTATTGAGAGTGAATTTTTTTTGTATCTAAACTTTGAAATACAAAGCACTTTGCTTTTTTGCATTTATTCATAAAGGAAATACTTCCATGAAAACCCTCTTTTTGTCCCTTCGCAGCACACTTGTTTGTGGGCTTGTCTTGTTTTCGCAATGTCTGACTGCATATTCCCAAGAGATAAACGATCTTGTGTTTGAGGGAAAAAATCTTATTGATGTGTCGGTTCTCAAAGGCGACCCAAGCGGTTACACAAAGGCAATCGCGCTTTTTGAACGGGTGCTTGCCGCTGAACCCGCCAATACACTTGCTGCATATCACCGTTCATACGCAGAACTGCGCTTACTCATGCACGGCGTGAAGCAAGACGAAGCGACGGCAAAAGCGCAAATGAGCGCTGCCAGCGAACACGCCGAAGCACTTTTGCAGCAACACCCGCAATGGTCAGACGCTATGACGCTTTTGGCAGGAGTTACTATGCTTCGCATTGATGGCATGAACGCTATGACGTTCGCGCCCAAATGCACGAAACTTCACGAAAACGCCCTTATTGCCGATGCAAACAATCCTCGCGCCTACGTTATTCGTGGTATGTACACCATGAACACGCCGTCGTTTTTTGGCGGTGGTGCAGATAAGGCGCTGTTGCATTTTACCCAAGCCATTGCGCTATGCGAAAAACAAGGTATGACAGCCGCAGTACAAGTCACTACGCCAAAGCCAACATGGGGCTATCTGGATGCGCTCATTGGAGCAGGGCGCTGCCACGTGAAAATGGAGCAGTATCAGCAAGGAATTGCATATTTCAAAAAAGCGCTTGCGCTTGCACCGGAATATGCGTGGGTCAAGCAAACACTACTGCCCCGCGCCGAACAGAAAATGGCAGCCACCGCAACAGCAAAATAATTTTATCACTCAAGCATATCACATATCATGCGTACAAAGTATATTTCTTCTCTCGCAGCGCATTGTTCCTGCCTTCTCATCATTTGCGCTTTCAGTTTCGCGCAGCCATGCCACGCACAGCAAGGGCAAGTGTTGCCAGATGAACGATTACCGACTGGTGCTATACTGAAAGGTATAATCACCGACGAAGACGGCATACCGATTAAATCTGCCAATGTCTTTTTGGCAAAAACGGTGGCGGGTGCGCTCACAAACAGCAAAGGCGAGTTTCATTTCACAACCACGAAACAAGGCGCATTTGTGCTGACCGTAACCTGTGTCGGCTACGAAAAATCTACCCAGGCAACCCTTGTGGAAGCCGGAAAAACGCTGGAGTTCACGGTTGCATTGCGCAATATATCTACCAAAACGGGAAAGGTCGTCGTGGCGGCAAGCGGCTACAGCAGCGAGTCGGGCAAAGGTGTGGTGCTGTCTGCGCGAGATATTGTTACCACGCCCGGCGGTGCGGCAGATATTTTTCAAGCCATCAAGACCATGCCCGGC
>JANYDO010000245.1 GCA_025363605.1 Candidatus Kapaibacterium sp. | reverse complement strand
TTTGTAGTTCGACGAAACAAACAATCGGTTGCCTAACAGCAGCCAAGCGGTCGGGCAGACCGTGTTAGCTTGGGAGATATACAACGGCGTTAGCTGGGTAGCCCAAGAATCCCCTGCCTTCAGGCATGGGGAGTGTCAAAGTGTCAGAAGAATGCCTCACTTGCTGCAAACCACTATTCCTCGCGTGTGCCGGCGGAACCGAAGTTCCATTGCGTACAGCAGACAAGGCGATGAGAGCCGGAAACTCGCAACTTTAATGTTTTCTGTGCTGTCGAGGTTTGTCCTGAAGGTGCATTTTGACGTTGAGAGCCGCTTGTTTGCTGGCTTGAAGATGTATCGCTTAGGTTGTTTGTGCTTGAGCGATAGTGCGATGAATCCATAGAGACGTTTTTCAAATGACGGTTGTAATATAAACAAAAAAGGTAAACTGTTGTAAACCCTGCCCGTACATTTGAACAAATAACGTGCCGAAAATTCATGGATGACTGCTCTGAGCAAATACCCGAACTATTTGCTCGTAATCTATGAAGGCGTTTTCGTCAAAATAAAATCACCGATGACCAATGCATCCAATCCCGTCGAGAAGAAACAACGCAGCGCATCTTGTGGCGTACACACAGTCGGTTCGCCCTGCACATTAAAAGATGTGTTGATAAGAATCCCGTAGCCGGTGCGCTTCTCAAATTCGTCTAAAAGCGACCAGAAAAGTGGGTTTGCTTCTTGGGTAACGCGCTGTGTGCGTGCCGTGCCGTCCACGTGGACACATGACGGCACATTTGCTTGCTCTGCTTCAGCAAAGGGCAGTGCTACCACCATAAACGGCGAATCTTTTCCGTTTGGGATAAAGCGTTCGTAGCTTTCTGCTTTGATAGACGGGCAGAACGGTCGCCATGTCTCACGGTGCTTCACTTCAAGGTTGAGTTTGTCCTTCATGTCGGGAAAAATCGGACTTGCCAGAATCGACCGTGCGCCCAGAGAGCGTGCGCCGACTTCCATTGCAGATTGCATCCAGCCGACGATTTTCCCATCCGCAAGCATTTGTGCGGTTTCGGCGGCGATACTATTGCTCTTGCGATACGTTGCCTTCGCATTTTTGAGGACGGTTTCGATCTGTTCGTTGGTGTAGCTTGGTCCCCAGTACGTGTGTGTCATAGCGAAGCGTGGATTGTCGCCCGCTTCATTCGCTGCCAGAAGCGCCGCCCCCAGCGAAACGCCATTGTCGGTGGCAGCAGGTTGCACAAAGAGCTTCTCTACAATCTCCATCTGCGCAATTCTGCCGTTCAGAGCGCAGTTCATCGCCACGCCGCCAGCGAAACACACATTTTTCAAGCCGGTAGTTTTGTGCAGGCGCTTTACCATGCCCATCACAACTTGTTCCAAACGCCATTGCACCGCAAACGCAATATCGGCATAATTACCTTCCAGCGCAGATTGATTGCGACTGCGAGGCTTTCCAAAGACTTCCACAAATTCATCGGTAAAGCGACGACCATATTTGTGCGTACCGATAAAGCGCAGATAGGGGTTAATGGCATAATGCCCTGTTTCGGGGTCGAAGGAAAGCATTTTATCGAGTTTATCCTGCAAGTCTTGGTTGTATTTGCCGTAGGAAGCCAAGCCCGTTACTTTGCCCTCGTCCATGTAGGGCTGAAAGCCCAAGAATTCCGTGAAGGTAGCATACAAGCCACCAAGCGTGTGAGGAAGTTTGTAGGTGTCCAGGACTTCGATGCCGTTTTTTGTACCTTTTGCGAGCATCGTACATATTTCCTCGCCCGAACCGTCAATGCTGAGAATATTTGCCTCATCGAAGCCCGATGCGAAGAATGCAGAGGCAACGTGCGAGAGATGATGCGAATAATACTTGATGGGCGGCACGGTATTCGTCGGTGAAAGTGAGCGCAAACCCAAGTGCAGGCTTTGTTCGATACGGTCGGGATGATATAAATTCAGGCGATACGATTGCTGGAGTTTGTTATAAGCGTGAGTATCGGGATACTTCGTATGCTGCTCTTCGTAGAAGACCGGCGCTTGCAAGCTGTACCGCGTACAATCCCATCCGTAAGCGATTTGGTCAATATCATCAAGATTAACATTTGCTTTTTCAAGACAAAATCGCGCTGCTTTGAAGGGGAAATCATTCGGCGAGGTCTTGATGCGATTAAACCGCTCCTCTTCCGCCCATGCGACAAGTTTGCCGTCAATGACAAGAGCAGCGCTAGGATTGGGTCCGGGAGCAAACATTCCGAGAATTTTCATAGAATTTGCGTGATTGAATGTAGGAAGGATGTGTGAAAGAGAGTCATTATCTATCGCAGACCTTTGAGCGTCATCTGTGCTTTAATCGGATGTGCAGGGTTCACAACCAGTTTTTGCTGCCCCAAGTCTATTACTAAATCCATATCTTCAATGGGAATAGCACCAAGTAAACATTCTGCATCGCCCGGCACGACGATAGCACGCACGGTTGCTTCACGGTTGGCATAGCGAATATCAACGGGTCCGACAACGTCTGCTTCAAAGACCGAGCCGTCGGCAAGAGTAGCGGTGCGCTGCTCAAGGGTTTTCAATTTAAGCTGTTCCCGTACTGTTTCGTTAATAACAAGCGTCAGTGCTCCGGTGTCCACAAGAGTTTGCACCTTCATACGGCGTATTTGCTTGCGCTTGATTCTACCTTCGTCAAAGGCAAACAAGTCTGCTGTGCGAATAAGCTCAATTTCAGCGCGTAATAATCCCATAAAGTCTCCATAAACGAACATGAAAAATTGCAATTTAGAGAATAACGCCGCTTGGGGTGACGACGCTTACTGCGCCAAAATTACGCAATTTTTGTTGTAAATGCTCGATATTCCCCGATGCCGCAATAACAACGCCTTCAGCGCTAAAGCGACGCTGCTGCACCTCGAAAAGGCGCTCTTTGGTCATAGCGGCAAGTTCGGCGAGGTAGCGAGTGTGGTAATCCTTTGGCAGCCCGTAAAGTTCCAACGTACTGAGCATAGAGACGACCTGCGTGGGTGTTTCGGTGCGGAGCGCAAAGGAGCCAATCATATATTTGCGTGTGGTCTCAAGTTCGTCGTCGGTGATGGGGTCGGTGCGCAGGCGCTCCATTTCGCGGAGAATCTCGCTAACGGCGCTATCTACTGTCTCGCTTCCTACGTGCGAACTAATCGTTAGGACGCTTCTATGCTTGCGAGCGTCTATACTGCTCTGAATCCCGTAGGTATAGCCTTTTTCCTCACGAAGATTGTGATTAAGCCGCGAAATGAAACTCCCGCCGAAAATAGTGTTGAGAAACTGCATCGGGATAAAATCCATATCGCCACGATTTGCCGTCCGAAAGCCCATGCGCAGGGATGTTTGAGCGGCATCGGGTTTTTCAATAAGAACAACTTTTGTCTCTCGCTGCTGAGCTGCTTGCTGCTGATCTGCGTGTAGGTCAGGATTTTGTTTTGGTGTGGTAGAAGAATATGGCTGCAAGTTGTCCCCTCTACGTACGCCATGCTTCGTGATTTTCTCCGCAAGTTCTTCGGCATTGAAATTACCCGCAGCAGCAATAAAAAGATTTTCAGCGTTCAGACTGCGTGAATAAGCACGCTTGCAGTCTGTTTGCTGAAGCCCGGCAATGGTTTCGAGCGTTCCGACGACGGGATGCCCGTACTTTTCGCCTCGAAACATTCCTTGCGTGAAGGCGATAGAGGAAAGATACGCCGCATCATTATTTGCCTGCTCAATTTCCACCAGCGTCTGCTGCCGTGTGCGCTCAATCTCTTCCGGCGGAAAGCTGGGGTTGTTGACCACATCGGTCAATAAGTCAAGTCCGGTATCGGTAAAGTCGGACAAAATACTCAAATGTGCCGAAAGAGAATCAAATACGCACGACACCGAAAGTGAACCACCCGTGAAATCAATCTCTTCGGCAAGCGTTTGTGCTTCGCGCTTTCGTGAGTCAGATTCTGTACCCTTGTTCATGAGCGAAGCCATGAAATTCGTTTCGCCCCACACGTCTTCGTCTGCCGCACCACTTCGGGAGACAATACTCATGGTCAATATTGATTGTGATGTGTCTTCCACGGCAATGAGCGTAACACCATTAGTGAGGGTAATTTCTTTGTGCGCAGGCAAAGGTAATGTTGCGGGAGTCTGAATAATGGGCGGTTTAGAGGGCATTTTGTATGATGAAAGTATAGCCAAAAGAGTTGGTGAATTGCTACAAAAGTACATTTTTTTTTTGATGTTGTGAAAAAGTTCTTGACTTTCATATCCAATTACCGTATTTTTGTCTTCTGTTTTTGAAGAAACAAACATTCCGAAGTAGCTCAGTTGGTTAGAGCATCTGACTGTTAATCAGAGGGTCGTAGGTTCAAGTCCTACCTTCGGAGCAGGAATACATCAAACAAAAGCCCGCTATCACTGCGATAGCGGGCTTTTTTGTTTTAAAAAGTTCGCCTCAAAAGCAAGTCAGGTGTCAGATAAAGTGTCAGATTCCTGTCTGCACAGTGTCAGGAAATTCTGACACTTTTTGCCCCGAAAGTGTCAGGTGATTCCTTCTGTTCTCCTGAAAAGTGTCAGATTCTTCTTCTGGCACATCCTTTGTAATAGTCTTCTTCGGATAAAAGAATGCACCAAGGGCAGGGATGTCCTTGAAGGTTTTTGTACTGTGTTGGGAGATGTATAGCTCATTTCCTCACAGAAACGGCGGCGGCGGTGTCCGCCCGTTCTTACAAAAGCACCTACTACACCGTTCAGTCTCAAAACACCACCCCTTGTTTCAATTTACTATTTTTCCATACTTAAAGGAGTAGTACATAAATGAATTTTGTACTAGCACAATTGCGTCGCTCCACAAGCACATTGCTTGTTGTTCTGACTGCATTTCTTTTGGTAGCCCCGGCTTCGATTTTTGCGCAAGCATCTGCGCAATCCGAAGTGCAGGGTGAGAGCCGAGATTTTCGCTCGACTCGTAATGGTCGCTGGTCGGACTTGACCACATGGCAAGTTTACCGTTCAGGTGTCTGGATCGCTGCCGGACGCGAAGTTGGTGTGCCTAACGGCGCGAGCAACGTTTTCATCGAAACGAACCACACGATTGTGGCTACCCGTGCAAACACGGAAGCTATCCAATTCAACGGTGCGCAATCATGGGCGTTCCTCGAGGTAAATGACCTCCACATTAACACTGCTGCGTCTATCACGACGACCTTCGGTAGTGTTATTAGTTCAGGCTTCTTGTATGATGCTGCCGGCAATAACCTCGACCGTTACGACGGCGACGGTAATAGCCGCGCTGCTGTTCTTGGCTCTTCACCGAACCAAGGTCACGTAAGCACATCGCTTAGCCAGTTCTCCCCGGTTGCCGGCGGTGTTAATCCGCTTCCCGGTGGTACAGTCGGTGGTTATCCTTTTAACCGTATTGGTAATTTTGACGTGTTCTCCGCTCCGAACGTGCTTCTTGAGCCGTCCGGTGGTACCGTCCCGACCCCTCGTAACATGGAGCTCCGTGTGTACGGTAAACTCCGTTATTATGCTGGCTCTGCGTTCGACAAAACCGACCGCGATGCGAATATCCAAGTGACTGCTGCTACTATCGGTACAGGTTCGACTATCGTTTTCCGTGGTGTAACTCGCGTGATTACACAACCGCAAGAATGGTCAACCACGATTGCTACAGCTACCGGTTATTATGCAAACACTGCTCAAGTTGCTAACCTTGGTTTTGGTGGTTTGGTTGTGAATAGCGGTTTGAATGATTTAACGCGTACAAACAACTTCCGTGGCTTGATGGGACGTAACTCGTTCTGGACAGCTGTGTTCGACCTTGGTCGCGTTGTTGACCGTAACTTCTCCGTTGACCAATTCACCGGTCCTACCGATGACCCGTCAACAGCTGTTGGTACACTCCAAGGTAACTTTACCGCCGGTATCATTCAGATCCGTCGCGGTACTGTTCGCTTTGAAGGCGAAGCTTTGCTTGCAAATGAAGGTGCTTCTACATCC
>JANYDO010000230.1 GCA_025363605.1 Candidatus Kapaibacterium sp. | reverse complement strand
ACGGCACGGCAATCGTTTCGCTCGGGAATGGTTTTAATGGCGGTGTTTTGCCTGGCGCACTCTTTGCTACACCGTTTGCCGGTCAGCTTACCATCCCATCTATGGGACTAAGCCAAACGGGTAATCTTACCATGGGTGTCGGTAGCATTCTGCTCATGAACGGCAATTTGACCGTGAACCCCGCTTCGACACTGACTCTTAATGGTGGCGTAGCTTCCCTCCAAAGTGGTGGTGGCTTGCTTAATGGTACCAACACCACGTCTGTTATTGCGCTTGGTGCTAGCTTTAATGGTGGCACGATTCCGGTGAACCGTTTGGCAATACCGTTCAACGGAGCTATGACAACAGCAGGAGCTATGGCCTTTAGCGCGTCCATGAATTTCGGTACACCTTCTTCATTGACGCTTGGAGGCAATACAACCATTCCTGCTGGTGCCGTTCTCAATCTTGCTATGACCGGAGCAAACACACTCAGTGGAACAGGTAGCTTCGTCGCTGGTTCCGCAACGTCACAAGTATCGCTCGGTGGCGGATTTAACAATACCTTTATTCCTGGTGCGAACTTCACAAACTTTGGTGGTATTGTTTCTATGGTTTCTCCGCTCAGTTTGTCAAGTACCATGATACTTGGTGCTGCTGGTGCTCTCGACCTTGGCGGTGGACGTAACACCCTGACCTTGGGTAATGGTGGTGCAAGCCTTTCGGTGGTGACACCGATTCGTGGCACAACCTCTACGGCATTTATTATTACCAATGGAACCGGTGGCTTGACTATTAACAATCCTGCCTTGACTTCGTTCTTCTTCCCGGTTGGTACGACTTCTGCTACGTATTCACCATTGAGCTTGAGCAATGCAAGCACGGCAGATATTTTCACGGTACGTGCTCGTCCGGGTATTACGAACAGCCCAACAACCTATCCAAACTTTGTGAATGTCGAGTGGTTGATTACGCAAGCTGGAGCCGGTAATCGTAACTTGACGTTTGCACCGCAATGGACATCGGCAAATCAACAAGGCACGAGCTTTAACACGAACGCTGTTGGCTTAGGTTTGTTTGTTAATAATTTGTATTCAGAGACCACAACGGGTGCTACTATCGCCGTTAATGGCGGTATGACTACCTTCAATGGAACTTTTAATACTACCTTTAGCAGCACTCCGCTTGTCGCATTTTCAAAAGTGGTGATTCCGCCTGTGACGGTTGTGCAGCCTGTTGTAAACAGTCTTACGCCATCCTCCATACCGGTAAGTAATGATGGATTCTCTGTTACTATCTTTGGTGCAAATCTTGCTGGCATTCGTACGATTACAGCACAGAACTTGACAAGCGGTGTAACGGTGAATGGTACAATCGTTGGGACACAACTTGCTTCACTTATCACAGTGAACTTCCCGGGTAGTGTTCGTAATATCAGTGGTACAGTTACCATTAGCCTCACGAATGCTACTGTTGCTGGTTTCACAACAGCTCAAATTACCGTAACTCCGATTTCCAGCCCGACGTTGACTGCGCTTTCGCCGTCCACAACGGCAAGCGGTCGTGCCTTTACGCTGAATCTTACCGGTTCTGGCTTCCTTTCACAAGCACGTCTGAGCATCAACGGTAATGCGGCACGCATAATGAGCGCTACAAGTGCAACAAGTGCAGCAATCGAAATTCCTGCTGCACTGAATAACACTTCCGGTACAGTACGCATTCGCGTTACCAATACTGATAATCAGTTTGCTGAATTAACCTATACCATTGGTCAGGCTCCTCGTCCGAATATCTTGAGCATCAATCCACGTGCAGTATTCGCAGGTACGAATGGTGTTACTATTGGTGTTGATGGTTCCGGCTTCTTTGGTCCTGGCTTTGTATCGGCATTCTTTGGTTCTGCGCCGATTGCTGTGAATGTTATCAGCCCGACACGCCTTGAATTGACTGTTCCGGCAAGCCTTTTGACCGCTACCGGTTTCCCATCTATCTTGATTGGTAACTCCGACGCACAGTCAATTGGTTATGTCTTCAGTATTTTGGAGCGTGTTGCACAAGGTCCGACACCGGTTATTACGAGCTACACCCCAACAACAACAACTGCCAGCAGCCGCTCGTTTAGTGTTGTTGTCAATGGTAGCAACTTTAGCCCCCGCGCACTCGTAACCGTTCGCGGTACGGTAGTAACGCCGACAGCTCTCGACACAAACCGCTTCGTAGTACAAATTCCGGGTGGTTTGAATGTCACTGGTGCTCCATTGGATATTGTTCTTCAAAATCCTGACCTTCAGGCAACAACGGCTACGGTAAATGTCGGTGCAGCATTGCCTGCGCCGGTATTGAATAGCCTCACCCCAAGCGTAACACTTGCAGGTGTAGCTCCGGGTCGTGCATTCACCATAACCATTTCCGGTACGAACTTCACTCCGGGTGCTGTGGTTCTCTTCAATGGTCAACCGCTCCAAATTGTTTCGCAAAATGCAACAACAATTAGTGTCGTTGTTCCCACGAACTCGCTTCGTCCGCCGACAATTCTATCACTAGTGAATTCAATTATTGTTCTGAATAGCGATGGACAGGCTACACCAGCTGCAACATATGTTGTTGATGGAAATGCCGTTGTTGATGATAACCTTTCCAGCTTCAGTGTTTACCCAAGCCCTGTAAGCGACGTGATGACCATTCAAGGCGGTTTCGAGCGCCCAACGAATGTCGTTATCACGGTGAGCAACGTTATCGGTCAGCGCGTGATGAGCTTCACAGAGCAACAAGTCTCTGGTAGCTACAACCGTCAAGTGAATGTTGCAACGCTTCCGACCGGCACATACATTGTTGAAATCAACGATGGTGCGCGTCGGATGGTACAAAAAGTTATCAAATACTAATTTCAGGAGCGAAGGTCTTTACCCAAAGGTAGAGACAATCGCGCAAGAAAGAGTAAAATAACCTTTGATTCAAACGGCAGTCCGCGTATTTTTGCGGACTGCCGTTTGCTATTTGAGGCAGCATGGAAACATATTGCTATGAGCCAATTTGCTATACGTCAACATTGTAACTCGTCATTCCAAATTTGTTATTTTTACCATTTATGAAACCAGTAACATTAGATACCATCGTGTCGCTCGCAAAGCGGCGCGGTTTTGTATTTCAATCTTCAGAAATTTACGGCGGCTTGAATGGCTGCTGGGACTACGGCTCACTCGGAGTGGAGCTTTTGCGCAATCTCAAAGATGCGTGGTGGAAATCTATGACCTACCGCGACGACATTGAGGGCGTGGATGCTTCGATTCTCATGCACCCGCGCGTCTGGGAAGCAAGCGGACACGTGGCGAACTTCACCGACCCGATGATTGATAATAAGACCAGCAAAGCCCGCTACCGCGCTGATACGCTTATTGAAGACTACATAGCCAAGTTAGAGAAAAATGGCAAGACCGACCGCGCAAAGGCAGTCAGAGAGCGTCTTGCGGCAGCGCGTGAACCGGATGATTTTTATCAAATCATCGTTGATGAAGAAATCACCGACCCCGTTGGCGGCTCGAAGGATTGGACTCCGGTGCGATATTTCAATTTGATGTTCAAGACTTTTGTTGGTCCTGTCGAAGATACGAATAGCGTTGTGTATCTGCGTCCCGAAACGGCGCAGGGTATTTTCGTGAATTTCCGTAATGTTTTGGATTCAGCACGGCAGAAAGTTCCGTTTGGTATTGCGCAAGTCGGCAAGGCATTCCGCAATGAAATCAATACGAAGTATTTTCTTTTCCGCACACGCGAATTTGAGCAAATGGAGATGCAATATTTTGTCAAACCCGGTACGCACTCCGAACAATTTGAATACTGGCGTGAGCAGCGTTTTCAGTGGTTTTTAGACTTGGGAATGTCGCCGGAGATGATTCGCTTTAAGCCACACGACAAACTTGCGCACTATGCGGATGCTGCTGTGGATATTGAGTATAAATTTCCTTTTGGTTGGGGCGAAATCGAAGGTATTCACTCGCGTACGGATTTTGATTTGAAGCGGCACGAGGAGTTCTCAGGCAAAAAATTGGAGTTTGTGGATACTGTCACCAGAGACCGCTTTGTTCCGTATGTTATTGAGACTTCGGTGGGTGCATCGCGTTCGTTCATGGCGTTTCTCTGCCATGCCTATAACGTCGAAAATGTCGGTGGCGCAGACGGTGAAGATGCCGAGCGGACGGTTCTGAAATTTCATCCCAAGCTCGCTCCCGTCAAAGCTGCAGTCTTACCGCTTGTTAAAAAAGATGGTATGCCTGAGTTTGCTGATAAGCTCTACCGCGACTTGCAAAAATCGTTTAATGTTCAGTATGATGAATCGGCTGCTGTGGGGCGGCGTTACCGTCGGCAAGACGAAATCGGAACGCCGTTTTGCATCACGATTGATGGGGATTCATTGCAAGACAATACCGTTACGATACGCGAGCGCGACACGATGCAGCAAATTCGCGTAGCGGCGGAGACAGTGAAAGAATATGTGATGAAATCGCTTCTCTAAGCAAAGCATAAAAATAAAAGCATGAAGTATGAATTTCAATCGAACTTTCATACTTCATGCTTTATTTTTTTTTCAGTACCGTACACATTTAGATAGCTCATCAGCACGAAAGTTCTTTGAAAGTTCAAGAATCCAATACGAAGCAGACCTCAAGCCGTTCGATGTCCG
>JANYDO010000213.1 GCA_025363605.1 Candidatus Kapaibacterium sp. | reverse complement strand
CATCGTTTAACCAGGATGTTTGCATCGTTCAAAAAAATGTTTTCTGTGAAAAAAATTGTATCGACTCTTCTCGAAACCGCTTCAGCTCGCCATTGCAATATACCTTTTTTCGATGACAAGATATGGGTAATGGATAGCTTTTTCAAGGGGGCGAATAAGACGGACTTGTGTGCATAGGCTAGCCGCGTAGGCGGGGGACTGGCATGGCAGTCACATTTAGACTGACTTGAATAAGGTCTATGCCACAACTAGGAATGAATTTACGAATGAATTTCCGTAAAGGTGTCGTATAAAATAGTTGTCTTCTGCTCCGCCACGCGATATTCTACCAGCACTTGAAAGGTATTCGCAGTTGGCGGTTGCTGCTCAAGAAACGTCAGTAATTCTTGCAAATACAATTGAGAACGAAGCACCTGCAAGCACGCCATCGTACCAAGTCCGTGCAGCCCCATGCACCCAATAAGAAAACGACTTGGTTTGAAAGGATTCGTCATCACCGTCAGTATGCCTTTGTCGCACGTCAGTATCATATCGCCAAACTCATCTTTTGTATAGACCGCCGTAATCTCCTCTTTACGATGACGGTCAATGATAAAGACATTTTTATAGTCCGGCATGGTGTAATCCACCACAAACCGAAGATTCTGAAGATGATTGAAATAATGTTCGGTAACGGAATTGGAAACACTGCCGCCGCACAGCACTACGTGGGAGTTCCAGAGGATTTTCTCTGCTTGCGGATGGTTGCAGCGGACAAGCTCGAGCGGATTTTTGTCGTGCCAAAGCGAGGCAAATGCGGAGGAAAGCTCTTGGACTCCCGTATGCTCATGCTCAAGGTATAGCTCCCGTCGTTCCTTGCGTTGAGCCACCGGCGCGGAATAGATGATAGATAGCTGATTATTATTCAGGAGCGACTGCCAAAAGGTGTGGAACGCCGATTCATTCAAGCCTTGCACCAGAAACAGCGTATCCTCTGCACCTTCTTGGACAATGAGTTCAAAGGGTTCGGCTTCTTGCAGACCAAGCGGACGGGAATACTCACGAATGCGATAAAAAATCGAATCCGTGTCAATGCGCTGTCCTTGCGATAGATGCACCGCCAGTGCCTGTTCTTTTTGCGTGCGGTAGGGAGCAGTTTCGATAAAAACGCTGGGCTTGAAGGTGGAAATCACGAGAGAATTGACAACCGCATAGCACAAAATGGGCTTTTTGCGGAATGTCGAAATGGTCAGTTCATGTGCCGCACGGTGGTCGTTGTGGCTGTCGGAATAAGTGTGCGTAAAGACGACATCAGGCGTACAGTGATGATTTTTCAGCAGTTCTCGCAACTGTCCCACAGACTCTCGCCCACATTCTAAATCGCCATCAGGAAAACCGGCAAAGAGAACGTTCTCCGAAGGCACACCAAGTAACTGCGCTCCTTGCAAGGCTTCCGTGCGGCGCTGCTCGGCAACGTCCTCATGGCGCTCTTTGGTCAAAATGCAAATCCAGACTGTCCAGCCTCTAGCGGCTAAATGTGCGACCGTCCCTCCGGCTCCAATTTCTATATCATCAGGATGGCAGGCAATAAACAAAGCAGTTAGCAATGGTTTTTTCTCTTTCATAGCTCGGTTGCAGGGTATTGACGTAGGGAAGTGCTTAAGGGAAGCGCAGAAACGCTATCTTGGCTTTCGTAAACTACATATTTTTTGCCTTTACCGCAAATTTCCTCGTATTCCTCGCTTGCACAAAATCTGCAAAGAAATAATATATGCTCACAGCAACACCCTCGGTTACAGCCACGCAGCAAACACGATTTGGAATGTATGGGCAACGCTGAGTATGTCGCGTTGTGTCAACGTACCCAACTGGCGTTCAATAAGGATTTTTTCTAGGGTTGCACATTTATCTAATCGCACAACCGACGGAGCAAGGAGTCCAGATGCTTGCCAGTCTTGTAGAGATACGTCACTTGAAGTTTGCATAGGAGTACTTGTAATGCGTGCCACTAGCACGTCGTCATCGCCTGTATCGGCAAGTATCAGTGCCGGACGGCGCTTAGAGCCACTGCCTGAAAACGGAAACGCTATCAAGACAACGTCACCTTCTCTATAACGTTTCATAGAGCATCATAGATGGCATCACTATCGGCATAGCCAAGGAGAAACTGGCTTGTCGTGAGATCGTTCCATATTCGGTGTTCCTCCTGTTGCTTCGCCGTTTCATCCAGCAAGACGAGAACACGCACGGTTTTTCGAGACATCATTTCTACCGCTATTGCTTCGGGTAAATGCAATGCACCCGTAGAATCAACTTCGGCGGTACATTCGTAGGCTTGCATACGAGTTGTTGGAATGGGGGATGAGACAAGAATCCGTGAATTGTACGTTATTGGCTTTCTCTCAAACTACATATTTTTTGCCTTTACCGCAAATTTCCTCGTATTCCTCGCTTGCACAAAATCTGCAAAGAATGTAGATTGTGCGGGAGAGGAGCAAATGATTATTCTTCCTATAATCTATCATCATCCCATGACGATTTCCTATCGCATAACAAAATATGTCTTTATTTTTCTTGCTATTACTGTGCCATACGGTGGACTGCCTGTTTTTGCGCAGTTTAGCGACGGTTTTGTAAGCATTTCTTTTCCGACAACAGCCACAATAACCCGTTTTGTTGCTCACAATAACACATTTTTTGCCATCACAAGTGACGGGGTTTTTCAAACGAATAGTTCGGGACAGAGCTGGCAGAAAATGAGTATCAATGGACAACATATACAGACGATAAATAGTTTTAATAATCGTTTGTATACTCGTATTGATTCAAACTACTTTGTTTCTAACGATAATGCAGTTTCATGGCTCCCAAGTACAGTGAAGATGGCGGATTATTATATTGTGTCATCTAGTGCAATATTCAACATTGTAAATTCTTATCTATACCGCTCAATGGATGGTGGTATTACTTGGTCTCTAACGTTTTCAGAAAGACCTGTAATAAATGTAGTTGTATTTCGTTCAAAAATATATATCTCCACAGAATCTACACCAGTGGACAGAGCTGATAACATACGTGGTTGCTTCGTGTCCACAGATAATGGAGATACGTGGCAGAGGTCGATAATTAAAGCCTCAAACTCAATTTTCGGACCTATTTCATTTAGTAGCTTTGCACTGCTTCCAGACTCTACACTCATAGCAACCACCTTACCTTCAAGAATTGTTGTGGGGACATATTGTACAACACCCAGAAGTCAAGGTCTGTATCGTCTAAATGACACTCTCTGGGAACCAATAACACCAAAACTTCAAGCAGATATAGTGCAGACATTCGGCAAAAATATTTTGGCTGTCGGCATTGCTGAATGCAACGATACACAATGGACAAATGGTGGTTTATTTATCTCTCGTGATGCTCAAAGCTGGAACCCTGTTCCATTGGGCTGGGGTGCTTTCAATATGTACTGCAATGATTGTATTGCTCCAAGTGTATTAGGAGTTGCCAACGATGGCATTGTTTATGTTGTTGCCTCGCGTATTTTAGCGAGCGGACCTCCTACTTTCCGCGTAGAAAGGCAAGCTGTTCTCCTTCGCTCATTATCAAGCATCACAACAAGCGTTCAGCAAAACGAAGTTCAAAGTGTAGAGTACTTGACTATCTCCCCCAATCCCGCCGCCACAAACGTTGTCATACAAGGGCAAGCCCAGAAAGCAGGCGTGGCGGTCGTTACGCTGCTGAATAGTGTGGGCGGAATTGTCTTGCAAGAGCGCATCACCGTCAACGAGGGATTGCCCTATTACCGCGATGTGGATGTGCGGCATCTTGCACCCGGAATGTACATAGTGCAGGTAGAAGAAAATGGGCAAAAAGCCACACGAAAGCTCATAAAACAATAAGCCGTACCCGTGCTGCGAAATCTTCATTTGACACAACAACACTTGTTATCATCAATAACCCCATTACAACACCCCAACTACTCCACGCTATGCCCGCTCCAAGCCTTTTTCACGAAATATCTGGACTTCCGACCGAACAGAAAAACCCCGACACCACCCGCATTGACACGGCTTCGGTGGAAGAAATTCTACACCTTATCAACGACAACGACACCCGCGTACCGCTTGCTGTTCGTGAGGAATTGCCCGCTATTGCGGCGGCGGTGGAGTGCATTGTCGGCTGCTTCAAGCGTGGTGGGCGGTTGATTTACGTTGGCGCAGGCACGAGCGGGCGCTTGGGCGTTGTGGATGCGTCAGAGTGTCCGCCCACATACGGCACACCTGCTTCCATGGTGCAGGCGCTTATTGCGGGCGGGCGCGAAGCAATGTTCACCGCACAGGAAGGCGCTGAAGACAAGCCCGAAGCGGGCGCTGCCGACCTCTGGGCGCTGGACATTGACGCAAACGACGTTGTATGCGGCATTGCGGCTTCCGGCAGAACGCCATATGTGCTGGGCGCTCTCAAGGCAGCTTCCCGAAGTGGCGCAGCAACTATTCTCGTTACGACCACCAACCGCGAGAAGTTGGCTGAACTCGGCATTACGGCGGATTATTTGATTTGCCCCAACGTAGGACCGGAAGTAATCATGGGTTCGACGCGGATGAAGTCCGGCACTGCCCAAAAACTGGTACTGAATATGCTCACCACCGCATCAATGGTGCGCCTCGGCAAGACCTACGGCAATGTGATGATAGACCTTCAGATGACCAATGCAAAACTCGTCGAACGCGCAAAACGTATCGTCATGGACATCACGGGTGCTGATTACGACGAAGCCGCACGAGTGCTGGGCTTGACAGGCGGACACGTGAAAACGGCACTGGTGATGCTGCTCGGCAATCACGACCTCGAAAATGCACAAAAACGACTGGAAGCGGCACAAGGTTTTGTGCGGCTTGCGCTGGAATCACAGTCATAGGAAGCACAGCCATAATCCTTCCCGTTCGGCGGCACGGGTTTTCTTGACAAATTCGTGCTGCTTTTCTCACCATGCTCCCCCAAAATACCATGTTCCAAGCTCTCCTACAATCGCTTGCAAATGACACTACGACCACAAGCCCGCAATACCTTGTGGACATTATTGCTTTGCTGCGTCCGTCGCGGTTGACTGCCAACAAAAATGCTATCGCCGAGCAGCGCCTGAAGCAACTCATCGCGACGCTGCAAACGCAAGCCTCTCTACGCGAAGCGCTTGCAGCATATCTTGTACGCCTTTTGGATCATTCCTCGCATCTGTCTCTCTATGCCGAATCGGGTGTGCAGTCGCAGCATGGCTTCTTCAGCGAGGCGTTTCAGAAAATCACAAACTTCATTTTGCCGCCTGCCTATGATGCCGAAACGCTACGCGGTCTCATCAACCTTGCCTTCGATGACAAAAGCGATTACGAATGGTTCTGCGCACTGCCGGATGCAATGCTTATTGAACTACTCGAAACACTTGGTTTTGCGACATTTGATGGTGATAAAAACGGCAGCACGGTGGATATTTCCACAGGTACATACCACAAACTTTTGAATGCGCTGCTCGTGCTGTCGCATAAACTGTCGGCAATGGGTACAGAGCCGGACGTAATCGCACGTCTGCCTGCTGCGGGCGATGAGCAACACAGCATCGTCGAAAAAAGCCTCCCTTTTCTGGAGCAAAATCGTGAATTGGTTCTCTACATTGAGCGGATTCGCGCACGCGGCAATGCGCCAAGCGAGACGGAAAGCAGCGATGTGAATCACGCACTGGTGATGCTTTCGCAATGCGAGGATAGCGTGGAATATATTCGCCGCCATCGGTATAGTTCCGGTGCGAGCCTGAGCCTTACCTATCAGTTGCAACGCATTATTCAGCACATTCAGCGTATTCGACTATTGGTCAATCTCACCTACAAGCCCACTGCCGAAACGCCTCACACGCTACAAGTCCATCTTATTCGGTTATGGAAAGAAGTGGTCGAAGCGGAAGACACCGATCATAATCTCGCAAAACACATTGCTCATAATACGACGCTTTTGGCGTTCCAAATCGCCGAAAATGCTGCGAAGACCGGCGAACACTACATCACAACGAACCGCAAAGAGTTTATCGCCTTTTTCACGTCTTCGATGGGCGGCGGTCTTATTGTGGCTTTTATGACCTGCCTGAAATTATGGATTACCCACGGGCATTTGCCGCCGTTTGGCGAAGCGCTTTTTTACAGTTTGAACTATGCTTTGGGCTTTATGCTGATTCACATTGTCGGCTTCAAACTTGCCACAAAGCAGCCCGCCATGACGGCTTCAGCCATTGCCGAGTCGCTGGATGTGCGGCGAAAATCTGTGTCGAGTGGGGAAATTTCGCTGCAAAATCTTGTGGAAACAATTGCGAGAATTTCGCGCAGTCAGCTTGTCTCTTTTGCCGGAAATGTTGTAGTGGCGTTCCCAATGGGATGTGTACTGGCTTCCATGTACTATCTTTTTGCCGATAGCCCGATGGCAGAAACCGCCAAAGCGCACAAAATGATTCACGAGTTGCACCCGTTCACGAGTCTTTCGCTCATTCATGCCGGAATTGCCGGAGTATTTTTATTCCTGTCGGGTTTGATTTCGGGCTACTACGACAACAGTGTTGTGTTCAATAATATCCCCGAGCGTGTGCGGCAGCATCCCGTTCTAAGGCGTATTCTTTCCAAGCAACGATTGGAGCGCTTTGCAAGCTATGTGGAAAATAATCTAGGCGCACTGGCGGGCAATTTTTTCTTTGGATTTATGCTGGGAACTATTTCCAATATCGGCTTTATTCTGGGGCTGCCACTTGATATTCGTCACATCACCTTTGCGGCAGCCAGTTTTGCCGTTGCTACAATGAGCCTCATTTTTGTGGGCGAACCAATAGGCACTGCCACGATACTCTGGACGGTGCTTGGTATTGTCGGCATCGGCGCAATGAATTTTCTCGTAAGTTTTAGTCTGGCGCTGCTCGTTGCCATTCGTTCGCGCAATGTTAATTTCCGCCAGACAGCCGAATTGGTCAGCCTTCTGGGGAAATACTTCCGCACGAACACCCGCGAATTTTTCTTTCCGCCTAAACCACTCTCCTAAGTTCTTGACCAAAAGTAATCCGGCATGAGAAACAAGGGGGCATGCTCCCTTGTTCACAAGATTTTACCGAAAAATTATTGTTCACGAACTTAAAAATCTTCAAACCGAAGCGTAATGCCGACGAAATGCTCAGGAATGGGCACGGGCGCTTGTGCGGAGGCTTGCAGCGTGAACGCTTTTGCGTAGCGGTATTGAAATTGCAGATTGACATGGCGAATGATTTCCAAGCCACCCGCAAGCGTAAGCGTCAGGCGGTCTTCGCGGTCGCCTTCCAGAAAGATAACCGTCGTGCGGTCGGTGGGAGCAAACAAGGAGTCGCGGCGAATAGTAGTGAGTACATCCCCGCCAACGTTGGTCAGAAGCCGCCCCTGTGCGTCGTAGGTGTTGCGTCCGTGCCGCCTGTAAGCAGCAGTGAGGGAAAGCGGATAGCGCCCGCCCCAGAAGTAGCGCACTTGTGCTTTCAGTTCATCCGCATTCGGGGGAAGATTTCCGGCAAACAAGATACCGTCTTGTGTCATGGCATTTTGACGCGAAAAATGGGTGTAGGTGTAGGGCGTAACCATAGCATATTCCAGCGTTGCGTCGAGCGGCAAACCGCTTGGAGAGAGCATCACGCCGAGATTCCACGCGATTTTATTTTGCCACCAAAAGCGTCCTGTCGAATCCTTACCGAGCCGTCCAAATTCAATATCGTCGAGCATAAACGTTCCCTTTATTTGTACGCCCGGAAGCGGTCGGAGCGTTGCGTCCAAGCCAAGAGCAGCATTATCGCGGTCGCGCAGATTATCGCTTGTGCCTTTCAAGAACGAAAAGGGAGTCATGTAGGCAAGTTCCAGTCCGCGATTGCTGTAAACCACCGATTCCCAGATGCCCGCCTCGCCCCAAGCGCCACGCACTGCGGCGCGGTGATACGCCATAAACTTTGGCGGCACAATGGTTTCTGCGCCTGCCGAACGGGGGTTGATATTACCGTTCAAATCCAGTGGTTCAGCCAGTAAACTAAAATGCGTGAAACGGTACTCGAAACCTGTTTCCGATGCGGGATTATTTGCCGGAAACCGCGCTCCCAGCATGAAAGCATCGGCAGAAATGCTGTTGTCCGACATAATTCCTCGCGTCATGTATCCGGAGCCGATAAGCCGCGTCTCGCGCCCAACGCCCGCATAAAACCAATCGTGGTCGAAGCGCACGTGCGATTCGGCAAAGTTGATAAAACGCGGATTATAGAGCCGTAAGGTTGGATTTTTGTATAACTGCGGGTCTTGTTTCAAAAATGCCGTGTCGCCTACAAATACGCCCGTGCTGGAGCCTTGCAGGAAAAATCCGACGGCGCTGTCAATCGTGCCGTAAATGCGTCCGCCATACGTGCCGAGAAGCGCACGGTTGCTGCCGCTCGCAGCGCGAACATCTACCGAAAGAAGCGGCGTAACCGTGACTGTAACAGCGGTGGACGTATAGAACGCAAGAAATTTTTCGTCATTGGTGAGTAAACGGCTGAAAAAAAGTTGCGCAGAATCGCTTGGCGTGGAAAACACCACCGCCCGCAGCGCAGACGTGATGCGGAACTCGCGCTCAAATCCCGCAAGTGTAGTTTGCTCGGCAGGGGAAAGCAAGGTGTCGCGTAAGCGCATTACTTTTAAGGCTGCGACGATTTCCTTGCGCTGAAGTGGTAATGCAGTGGAAGAAAAATTCGAGAACACGCCACGCGCTTCGGCATGGATGAGGAAATCATAGACGGGATGCGCCACGGGTACGTGTTCGACTTGGGCAAGAAGTGGTAAAGCAAGGCTGGCAAGGAAACAGCAAAAAAGCAGATGTGCGGCAATAAAACGAGATTTCATCGGTTATCCAAAAATGTGGGAGATACTCACGAAACAAGCACAAATGTACGGAGATTTAGCGGTTGGGCGATAGGAGAAAACATAACTGCAAATTTTCATTGTGTTTTGCAAAGGTTTTTCGGTTATTTACGGCACATTTACGGTAAATCACACTGCTATCATCAAGCACATAAAAGTCAATAATGGAGACCCAACCGATGGAAAATGAACTCCTCCGCTACATATCCCAATTCCCCGCTCTCACCGAAGAAGAAATCACAGAAATTGCCGACAATATTCCGGTGCAGACCTTCAAAAAGGGAACAATCCTCCTTAAAGAAGGCGACACGGCTGATATATGCTTTTTTGTGCTCAAAGGCTGTGTGCGGCAATATCATCTCGTGGACGACGAAGAAAAAACAACCGCTTTTTTTACGGAAGAGCAAGCCGTTGTCTCTTTTGCCAGCTATTCGCAGCAACTGCCTTCCAAGCACTATTGGTCATGCGTGGAGGACTCTGTCTTGGTCGTCGGTTCGCTCAACTACGAACAGGAAATGTATCAAAAATTCCCCAAACTTGCTGCTATTACTCGTGCTTTAATGGAACAGGATTTTGGCAAGACCCAATCAGCATTGGTCGCTTTTATGAGTTCCTCGCCCGAAGAACGCTACCGAAAGCTCCTCACCGACCGCCCCGACCTATTTGGGCGTGCGCCGCAACACCAGATTGCGAGCTATCTGGGCGTAACGCCGGAATCATTAAGCAGAATTAGAAAACGGATTTTTGTGAAGAAGTAAAGTGCCACTATCCCCGCACAGTGCTTGGTTTCCCGCCTTTTACCCAAAGCCATACACCAAACGCCAGTTCCCCGATAGCCATCGGTGCACTCAGAACCATTTCCACTGTTACTTTGTACTGCTCGTAGTTCGGGTACAGCAAGTTTGCTCCATTCGTCAGGAGGTAGCATAGCGAAGCAACGATGAGCAACACACCGAGGATTTTGGGAATGAAGCCTGAGGTAAAAGCGACATAGCCAAGAACCAAAAGATGACACCCAAAAACGATTAACCCTAGAGACCAAACGCTGCTAAAGGCGTTGAGAAAAAACAGCATCAGTGCGTCGAGCTTATATGGCTCAAATACGTTCATGGAGTCAGCGCCATGCACAAGCAGCAGCACAAGCACAAGATTCAGCACTGCAACGCCAAGCACAGACGCATAGACCAGTCGAAACCATGCTGCCAGCAACGCAAGGTTTTTGTTGGCAGGTTTGAGAAAAATATACAACGCCCAAGCCACAACCACATCCAAGAGGAGAATAATCAGCCAACCCAAGATGCTCGCACGGAAGAGCAGTTCAGAATTGGTGATGTTTTGTGATGTTGCTACCGCATTCCCCGGAACAACAAGTCTCGTGA
>JANYDO010000173.1 GCA_025363605.1 Candidatus Kapaibacterium sp. | reverse complement strand
ATCATCGGATATTCCATGCCACCGCCGATGTCAACATTGGCAGAAATTGCAACAGGGTACGGATACGGAAACGTGTATTTGGAATATACTTTCAGTGTATGCGCCACGGCACGTGTGGAATACTGCTCCCACAAAGGATTGCCTTCTTTGGAGTAGAACGACATCGCCATAACGCGCTTGCCTTCTACGTTTACGCCCATTGCATCCCAAATATATTTTCGTGAGGAGGTAAAGGCAAAATCGCGCACATTGTTTGCTTGAAAGACCCATGTTTTCTTGCCTTTGGCTGGTGTGGCTTTTACGTTCTTATCCATTTCCTCGTTGGTAACGATTTTGACGGGTGCAGTCGCATTTTCGGCTTGCTTGAGGCGATTGCGTTGGTCGGCAGTAAGCACTTGTGCGGCATTTTGGAGCAAGCCCGTTGCGCCGACAATTTGGTCGTCGGGGACGGTGATGCTGACTTTGTAGTCGCCGAAAGGCAAAGTAAACTCGCCTTCGCCAAGGAATTGCTTATGCTGCCATCCGGTTGCATCGCCATAGACCGCCATACGCGGGAAAAACTGTGCGATACCGTAGATACGTCCGTCGTCGAAGGCTTCATAATTGGAGCGAGCACCAAAGTCTTTCGGAACGATGTTGAAATTCCATTCTACCGAGAACGAAAATTTTTGTCCCGTGCGAAGCGGTGTGGGCAAGTCAATGCGCATCATCGTGGCAACAATCGTGTATTTGAGCGGCTTACCGGCTTGATCTTTGACCGCTTTCAGCGTATAACCGCCATCAAAGTTTTGCTTTTCAAGACGGCGTTTAAGTTGCCCTAGCGACATGGTGTTGTTTTGCATATTGCTCATCGAACCGGTCTCGGTGAGATATGTTTCAGAAGTCTTCGCAAAAGCATTTTGGTCGAGCTGCACCCACAAATAGTCCAGTGCATCAGGAGAGTTATTGGTGTAGGTGACCGTTTCCGAACCGCTCAAACTCTGCTTTTCATCATTGAGTTCGACGTTGATAACGTAGTCCGCTTTTTGCTGCCAGTATTGATGTCCGGGAGCGCCGGATGCTGTGCGGTAGCCGTTGGGAGTGGGAAGGATATTCCCCAATGGCTCGAATTTTCGGTTTTGATTACCGTCCAGGACGTATTGCGCCGAAGCGTCGGTAGAAAATACTGTCCCCAAAAGAAAAGTGAACGCGGAAGCGAGCGCGAGAGTGCCGCAAAGGGCGCGAAAACGTCTATTCATGGCGAATGGGAAAGATACGATGTGAAAAATACGGTTGTTTATTGCTGATGGCTCTGTAACGAAAAAATATCTCCTAAGTTACAGAAAGGATAGGAGATTTCAAGCGGGAAAAAGGAGATTTTCGCGGAGAGCGAACAATAATCCAACGGACAGGAAGAAAACTTTGCAGAAGACGAGAAAGGAAAACAAAGAGAGTCATCTCTCTCCTCTCGTCCCTCTGAAAACACAAACATACTTCCCCGCCCGAAAGCAAAGAAGTACGTTTGCGATACCTTTCATAATTCTACCACAAACCCCACGTTCGCTTTTTTATTCCTCGTACATCTTCTCGATTCTATCCGCAAATTTCTTTTCTACGATGTGGCGGCGAACATTCAACTTTGGCGTAATTTCTCCGTCTTCGACCGTAAAAGCACGTTCCATAAGCGTAAACTTGCGGACTTTCTCAAACTTGGCAAAGTTTGCCTGAAGAGTGTCCACATCGCGCTGAATGGCTTGCAGAAGCGCGTCGCTATGCAACAACGAAAACGTATCGGGATAGGAAAGACCATTCATCGTGGCATATTCCTGCACATACTCGAAATCCGGCACAATAAGCGCCGTGCAGTATTCGCGCTTATCACCCAAGAGTACAATTTGGTCAATAAACCGACTTTGCGTCAGGGTATTTTCGATAGGCTGTGGAGCAATATTTTTCCCACCGCTTGACACAAAAATATTTTTCTTGCGGTCGGTAATAACGAGGTTTCCCGCCTCGTTGACAACACCAATATCGCCTGTGTGCAGCCACCCGTCTTCGCTGATGACCGCTTTGGTAGCTTCGTCGTCATGCAAATAGCCACGCATCACGTTCGGTCCTTTTGCCAAAATTTCGCCATCTTCGGCAATCTTGATTTGCACATTGAAAAGCGGCTTCCCGACCGTGCCAATAGCAGGTGTAGCCGCCCGCGTTACGGTGAGCACAGGTGAGGATTCGGTGAGTCCATACCCTTCCAAAATGGTGATGCCCGCAGCAGAGAAAAATTCGGCAAGTTCTTTCGGTAATGCTGCGCCACCGGAGATGAAGGCACGTAGCCGACCGCCGGTGCGCTCGCGGATTTTTCCGAAGACCAAGCGGTCAGCAAGCCCGTACTGCGCCGAGAGTACGGGAGACGGTTTTTTACCCGCAAATTTGAGTTCTACATATCGTTTACCGACACTCATCGCCCAGTGAAAAATACGCTGTTTAGCGGGCGTATCTTTTTCGATGGCGGTCATAATACGCCCTTGAATGCGCTCGAAGAGGCGCGGTACGGCGGTCATGTACGTCGGACGAACTTCTTTCATATTCTCAGCAACAGTCTCAATCGAAACGGCAAAGGCTACCGTAGCATGGCACGCAAAAAGCGTATAATAGCCAGTCGTGCGCTCGTAGGCATGGCAAAGCGGCAAGAACGACAGCAGCACATCTTTTTCACCAATGTCAATCGCATCCGACGAACCCTCGACGTTGCTCACGAGATTTGTATTCGTCAGCATTACTCCTTTCGGGTTGCCGGTCGTGCCACTTGTGTAGATAAGTGTGATGAGGTCTTCGGGATTGGAAAGTGCAGACTGGCTTTCAAACCATGCGCTGCGCTCCGCTTGCGCCATTGACGACGCACCACTCCGCACGACATCGGCAAATTTCAGGACATTTGGTTCATCTGTTTCCACATCATCGTTCATCACGATAATATGCTCCAATTTCATCAGTTCGCCCCGCACTTTGAGCAGTTTGTTTAACTGAAATTTATTCGAGACAATAATAATCTTTGCTTCGCAGTGATTGAAAATATACGATTCTTGTGCAGAAGTCATGGTCGGAAAAATCGGCACATCAATTCCGCCCATACCGATAATCGCAAAATCAGAAACAACCCATTCTATGCGGTTTTCAGAGACGATGCCGACTTTATCGCCACGCTTCACACCAAGCGCTTGCAGTCCCGCTGCAAAATTTTCGGTAAGTTCGCGGAGTTCGTCATATGTCATGCCGACATACTCTTTGCCGACTTTGCGCATATAAACAAATTTGGAAGAATCGCCCGCGTTGGGCGCTGTATTACGGGCACTGTAATGGTTTGTGACCTGCACAAACATTTGCGGAATGGTGATAAATCGCTGACGCATAACACACGACGGTTAAGGGTGAAAGGGAACACACAATAATTACTTGCTTCCTCAAAACACAAAAGAAAGGCTTGCGAACTTATTACGGAAAAGTAATATAGCCAAGTAATATTTTGCCATCCCCGATAACCCAAACACGAAGCGCATCAGTTCTATACTTTCGCTTCTATACTTCCGTAGCAGATTCCTTTTCTTCTCCCGAAAGAAGCGTGTGAAAATGATACACAGCCACACCGGAGTCGCTTATTTCCAGACGCGCCCAGCCCTTTATCACCAGTTCTTGTAAACACTCTTCCGCTTGCTTGGGCGTAAGCACCAGTTTGATAGCAACATCACTCGCTGTCAGTTTGTGTTGGAAACGATTCGCAAGGTGCAGAATTTCATTTTCGAGTGTCGTATGCACCTGCTCTTTGTACTGCTTTGTGGTGCGAAGCCAGAGCACTATGCCAAGCACACAAGGCGCTACACCAAGCGTGACAAACATGAACACATCCGAAGGAACAATTTTAGGCGGGGCATCATCAGGAAACATGTTGATAAGCCCGCCAAGCATCAAGAACACACTGAAAAGCACTAAGCAAAATGACAGTATGTATTTGAAGGGAATTTTGAAGGAAGATGATTGCATCTGTACACCTTTAGAGTGAATGTGGAGAAACCATAAACACCAAGCGCCGGTAATCATTGTGACGAATACCGGCGCTTGGCTCCTACAATAAAATTTAGTTCAAAATTTCAAAAATACCCGCAGCGCCTTGTCCGCCGCCGATGCACATTGTTACCATACCATACCGACCGCCACGACGTTTCAATTCGTGAATGAGCTGTACGCTCAGTTTCGCACCCGAGCAGCCGAGCGGATGCCCGAGCGCAATCGCACCGCCATTAACGTTCAGTTTCTCGGTCGGAATCTTGAGTTCGCGCACCACAGCCAATGCTTGCGCTGCAAATGCTTCGTTCAACTCAAAAAGGTCAATATCTTCAAGGCGCAAGCCTGCTACTTTCAGCACTTTCGGTACTGCTTCGATAGGACCGATGCCCATAATTTCCGGTGCTACGCCCGACGTAGCGAACGCGATAAAGCGTGCAAGTGGTTTTGCGCCTACTTCTCGCGCTTTGTCGGCACTCATCATCACCACAGCCGCCGCACCGTCGCTAAAGGGCGAAGCGTTGCCTGCTGTTACCGAGCCATTGAGTTTGAAAGCCGGAGGCAGTGTACCGAGTTTTTCGACGGTCGTGTCAGCGCGGACGAGTTCATCGGTAGCAAAATCCATCATGCTGGAAGCAAAACCTTTGCCGTTCATTTTATCAACGCGGACGGAAACAGGAACAACTTCATCCTTGAACCTTCCTTCGGCAATGGCTTTTGCTGCTTTGGCATGGCTTGCAGCGGCAAATTCATCTTGGTCGGCGCGGGAAACTTTCCATTGGTCTGCAACGCGTTCTGCGGTCAAGCCCATGTTCATATACACGCCCGGACGTTTGTCAACGGCATTCATGTTCATAGACGGCTTATTGCCGGACATCGGCACCATGCTCATAGATTCTGCGCCGCCCGCGACCACACACTCTGTCATACCGCTCATAATGGACTGTGCGCCCAGAGCAATCGTCTGCAAGCCGCTTGCGCAGAAGCGATTGACGGTCATAGCCGAAACACTATCGGGCAAATCTGCTAAAAGTGAAGCAACACGAGCAAAGTTCAAGCCTTGCTCACCTTCGGGCATTGCGCAACCAAGAATGACATCCTCAACAAGTTTCGGGTCAATGTTAGCGCGTTTAACGGATTCTTTGATAACGAGTGCCGCGAGGTCATCGGGGCGGGTGTTGGCAAGCGAGCCTTTTTTGCCGCGTCCGACGGCGGTGCGGGCTGCGCTGACGATAACTGCTTCTGCCATAGTGATATGTCCTAGGATTGTGTAAGTGAAAGTAAGGGGAGATTAGTTTCGGTCTTGCATTATGTTGATAAGCATTGATTTTGCTTCTTGTAACACCAGCTCTTTATCGAATTTTTCCAGAAGTTTTTTCGGTGAATATATGCCACCAAATGCTTCTAACGCCGCATCGGTCAATGCTTCGCCAAATGCTTCCATGAGTGTTTCGTCTATTTCATGGCGTGGTAAGTAATAGCCGCCTGCGTTTCGACGCTTATTTGTTCGTGCAATCGCCTTGAGCGAGTTTTCTATTGACGCATCCCAAGATGCTGTTGTTCGCTGTTCTGCATGACGCTTAATGAGATGCAGCAGTAAAATGACGCAATAGCTGTACATTTTATTGAGTTTATCATCTTTTGCCATCTCTTCCATCTCTCCAATCAATAGCAGCGCATCTTGATAGCGTTGGGCTTCGATAAATTCTCGTAGTTGCAAGATTTCGTCCATGCTCTTCCCTTTCTTCTGTCAAATTTGCTTGGTTGATAACTTATCAGCCCGTTTAGATGAGTTTTGCTTGTTCGTCAATAATTCGTTGCATTGCTTTATCAATAATCGCTTGCTTATCGAATTTTTGCTGTAACTCTTGCGCAGAAAACGCACCACCAAATGCTTCCAATGAAGCACGAGTTAAGGCATTTTTGTATACTCGCTCTAAGACTTGCGTTAATTCAGCATCAGTGGCATAAAAGCCACTTGCTTTACGACGTTTGTTTGTCTCCGCAATCTCTTCTGCTGAATTTTCAATGGATAAATCCCAAGAAACAGTCGTATGATTTTCAACCGCTTGCTTGATAAGATGAAGAAGCAAAATAGTGCTGTAACTCTTAATTTTACTAAACTTATCCGATACAGCCATATCTTCCATCTCCTCAATCAATAAAAGCGCATCGTGATAGCGCTGCGTTTCGATAAACTCTCTCAGTTGCAAGATTTCTTCCATATCGCACATTCCTTTTGGTGTCCATCGTTGATATAGCAACTAATTTACGCAAACTGTTCCAAAATCCGCACATCATTATCGTACAAAAGACGAATATCGTCCAGCCCAGTCCGCAAGAGCGTTACGCGCTCAATACCCATACCCCATGCAAAGCCGGAATACTCTTCGGGGTCAATGCCGCCTGCTTTCAGCACGTTAGGATGTACCATGCCGCAACCCAAAATTTCGAGCCATCCGGCGTACTTGCAAATTCGGCAGCCCTTGCCACCGCAGAGGAAGCAGGTAATATCCATCTCAGCGCTTGGCTCAGTAAAGGGAAAGAACGACGGACGGAAGCGGTATTTGAGTTCTTTGCCGCCCAGCATCGGACCGTAGAACTGCTGTGCAAACGACACAAGTGTTCCCTTCAATTCAGCAAGACTGACGTTTTTGTCAACATACAAACCCTCAAGTTGATGAAACTCTGCCAATGAGCGGGCGCTAATTGCCTCGTTGCGGTACACTCGCCCCGGCATAATGGCGCGGATAGGCGGCTTTTGGGATTGCATAAGGCGCACCTGCACCGGTGAGGTGTGCGTACGCAGCAAGACATCATCACGCTTTGAGCCGTCACGGTTCGTGGCTTCCATGAAAAAAGTATCCTGCATATCCCGCGCCGGATGGTCGGGCGGAAAGTTCAGTGCCTCGAAATTATGCAAATCATCCTCAATTTCGGGACCTTCAGCAATCGCAAAGCCCATACGATTGAAAATCGCCAACATTTCGTCTAGCGTTTGGTTTATCGGGTGTTTCGGCGCGTGGCGCAGTCTGCGTCCGGGCAGCGTCAGGTCAAGCGTTGAGGCAGAAGCCGCTTCGACGCTTATTTCTTCCGAAAGGCGCTTAAATTCTGATTCCGCAAGCGTTTTGAGAACATTGAGTTCTTTGCCAACTGCGGGTTTGTCTTCTTTAGGTACATCCCTGAGGCGCTCGGTAAGTTCCGCAAGCGTTCCCTTGCGAACGAGGTGTTTCAAGCGAAACTGTTCTAAATGGTCTTTGCTCGGCGCAACGCCAAGTGCTTGGAGGTCTTGTTCGATAATAGTGCGGAGTTGGGTAATTTCGTTGAGCATAGTGTAAAATGAAAGAAGAAAATGCGGAAATATCAATCAAGCCAATAGCTGTTCTTCAGGCTCTTGGAGTGCTGTTAAAATATCCGTGTTTATCTGCCGACGAGCATCCATGAACTCAATACCGAACAAGCGTCCATCAGGGAGAAAATCACAATGGATGTAGCCAGTGCGGCTTTCCACGCGCACAGTTTCAATAGAGTCGTGCTGCACATCATCATCGCAAAGTGTCAGATATGCAGCATTTGCTTCGGGGTCAAAGGAAAATTTCATAGCATTAAAAGTATTTGGCTAATACAGTGATAACAGTACATTCATCGGTAGCAGCATTATAATCACAGATACATTCTACTCGCTTTGAAGCATAGTATGTATCACGCCAAAAAGCATTATATGGAATATTTGCATAAAAAATGAGCTTCTCATCAGGTGCAAGGTAGCTTTGATTTGAATGAATCGTATTTAGAACCTCGTCTTCAGAAACACCTCGTTCGGCGAGACGCTCTAAACAATGCTTCGTAAGGCGAATAGTCATTTTTTGCCCTACAATTCAAAAGGGTCTATCGGAAAGCGCTTCGTGACAATACTCCTCGTGATACTATACGTCAGCAAACCTATTGGACCGAGCATAAATGTCAGGAACAAAAATGGCAACGTGAACCAACGGTTGATGCCACGCTTCGCTGCATCCACGCTTATCCAAAGCCCCGTCATCAAATCAAATGCGAGATAATGTATCCAACCTGCCAAGAGCGCTTCGGGTGTTTGAAAGAGCAGTGTGACTTCCTTCAAACTCCCAAAGCCACCACCGTTCTGGGTCGCAGCACCCATGTATCGCAGAATCAAATACGCATAGAGCGCACTCAAAAGCAACACCACACCACTAAACACCAATGCTCGCGTATGCTGCCAGTGCGGCGCAATGACTATCACCACCCAGCCGACGAGGGCAAGAGTGCTGGCAAGTGAGAATATCTGTTCGGGAGTCATGGGCATTGAGCAAAAAGTAATAACGGGAAAGAAAAATTAGTGTGAACGAGTAAGAATCAGGCGTGTAGAACTTCCAACAACTCCGCAGAGCAAGCCTAGTAATGCAGCAAAGAGCAGCGATACGATTGGCATCACCCATCCTAAACCGTGCGCTGCATTACGACCGATGATATTGACCACCGCTTCCAGCATCCGTGCTGTTTCCGCCGGAGCGAGAATGTAGCTTGCCACGCCGAGTATGCCCCACGCCAGAAACATCTGTACTGTACACGCCAGATATGCCCGTGAAGGCAGGAAGTATGCGTACAAAAGCGGTATGACAAGCGCATACTGCCAACCGATGATAGTATGAACGCCTATAATAGCAATGATTGCGAGAAGGAGTTGGGTTGTGTTCAGGCGCGACGATGAGGTGGTTTGCATGGCGAAGGCAAAAAATGGTGGTTTTTCAATTATTATTTCGTCCGGTTTTACCGTCCACCGGCTTGAAGACTGTCGTTGGGAGTTTAGGTGGCGCAAGCGTCGGCATAACCGGGTCAATAAGCGTTTTTTGTTGGGGCTTGGAACGATTGACCAATCGCGGACGTGGCTTGGCGGAATCACCTTTTGCCAATGCTGTCTGATGAAGCGCCGCGGCAGTATTGGGCGAAGCGGTATTGGGCGAAACTGGCGACGACGGCGAAGTAGCAGTTGGCGATGAGTTTGTATTGGATGGATTTGCAGAGGAAGTGCTTTGGTTCTGTGCGGCTTGATTCGGTGCAGCTTCCAAGATTCGTGCTATTGCCGGATTACTGGACGAACTTATCACCGTGCCGCGTGCCGCATCGCGTGAGATGCGTACATCTCGCACAACGACACCTTTTTCGCCGAATTGCTCAAGAGTTCTCCCATTCAACGTGAAAGAAACGCCACCGGCATTGCCAAGCGAAAAAGAAAAACTCCGTGCTGCTGACCATCGGTAGATTTTCCCTGCTTCCATCGTAAATTGCTCTGTGCGCTTTTTGTCCATCACGATACTAAGCCACGCATTTTCGATTGCTCGGGCTTCCAGAATCATGCTGTCAGAATTTTGAACAAAGGAAATAGCCGCACTATCGCGCACGGAAGAGGGCTTGATAGCCTCAGCCAGAATACGAAGCGGACGTGTCAGTATGGTATCATCAGCTTTTTTCGGTACGGGCGGCGCTGCCCAAACTAAATACCCCACCACTGCCAGCAAGCATCCTACGACTCCATAAATACTGGCGAGAATACGTTGATTGCGGCGTTTTGAGTCGGAGAAGTATGCCGGAGTAAAGACATTTTCCGGCATGGCGAGTGGCGAAACTTGTTCGGTGTGCTGTGCCTGAAAGCGCTCGGCTTCGGGCTTATCGCCAAGATGAAGTTCGGGTTCGGGAACATTCAAAAACTGCGAATAGGTGCGCACAAAGGAGCGCATATACGTAGGTGGAAGCGCTTGAAAATTACCGTGTTCGATGGATTCAATAACGCGTACACCTATCTTGGTGAGTTTGGAGACCTCATCAATACTAAGATTGCGCTGCTGACGCGCGGAGCGGAATATTTCACCGACAGCGTTCATGGACAAAGAAGAAACAGTGCGTAAAATGGGTGCTGCACAAAGGAATTATCATACCAGCACACCACTCTAATATACAAAAATCTTACCAAATTTTTGTCAAAAAGCAGAGAGGAGGGAGTACGCGAAGGGATGAGGTTTTGAATGAGAAAAAACAAGAGAAGTTGGTGACCCCGAAAAAACAAGAGACATGGCTCTGACAGAGCCTTAACAACTAGGCAGACAGTGACCACTTTGGGAGAAATAACCCCGTTAGTAGTCGAGCAGGACAAATTCTTCCCGCCTTTAGGTATCCGTCAACGAAACACTCTTGCTACTTTGAATAAATCCGAGGAGAATTCCTGCTTTTCAGCTTTGGCACGGGTAATATGAATAAAGACTTTCGGTTTACCGGCTTCAATACCAATAGCAACGGAGGTAGTACCATTTTCCGTCAAGGAAGGCATACCCGTAATAGAAAGAATCCCCTTGTCTTCGCAGAATCGTTGGGCTGCTCCTGCACCGGGCGCGATGTAAATCACATCTGCGTCACTAGCTTCGCGTGCCATCTGTGGCAGTTTGCACGCTGTGGCTTGAATACCGATAGCAACAAAGCCCGTCAGAGCCTCATCTTTGATAATGGAAGAAGCATCCGTGAAGACAATCACGACTTTGACCTGCTTACCCTGAAGGTTCTTATTCAAGGAAAAAACCTTTTTGAGCAGTACCACGTGGAGATTGACCGGCACAGGAATTTCCTGCGCCTTGCTTGGTATGGTGCTTGTAATGAAAAGGCTTATGAGGAGAACAAGCAAAGATTTGAAGTATAAGCCAGACATTATTCTCGTATTCATAATTTCCATGAAAAAAAATTGGTACAAAAATCAACCATGCAAGAATAGTACAGCAACATTATTTCGTAACTGTTTAGGTAGGCATTTTGCTTTTTTACTAAAATTTGACTCACAAATAGCAATTTGTGTCATAAGGCGTCTGTTTTTTTACGATTCCTATTGCCGTTTTTACAAAATCATCTGGTTTTTCGGATTATTGGAATA
>JANYDO010000167.1 GCA_025363605.1 Candidatus Kapaibacterium sp. | reverse complement strand
GTAGCTTCATCCTGATGCCGATGAATGTAGCGTTGATATTCTTGGGCATCAAAGCCACGAGCCAGAAATTTGGAGCGAATATGTTTCATATATGCAAGATACACTATTTTGCGATAATCTTACCCGAAAGGGAATAGGATACTATCTTGTCCTGTTCTTGGTGAGATCTCGCCAATCCGATGCTGTGTTCGCTCAATTTTTGATGTGTCATATGTAATTTCCCAGTCACCTCTCCAATTCTGTTCACGAGACTTATAGGCGCTAGTAAATATCTCTACCGTATCAGATTTTCTTTCTGTTGCAATTATTGTTTGCGTCCAATACGAAAATTGTGAATTGGTATAAGAACCATTAGGTGTCATGCCATAGGCAGTATAAACATTTGTATATTCCCATTGATTACCCACAGCTAGAGGTATATAATCTTGAGAACCCGGACTATCGGGGGTGGTTAAATCGCAGGTAGTTAAAAAGAATATCGAAACGATGAGAACGCATGAGGCAACCATGCGCAAGAGTATATTTTTCATAAACCTAGAAAGACATAGGATGATTGAATTATTTTCCAGCATACCTTTACAATTATGCATTGTCGTTGGTAAAATACGCCCAAAACAGTAAATTATTCAAACATTTTGTTGATTTTTCATGCCATTCCTACTCTGAATTATTCTGTGGCTAATACGCCATTTCATAGTTCCGTTGAAAACTTTTTCATTATGAAATTCTGCGTTCTCGGCACAAAAGCAGGCGGCGCGCCGCTCACCAATAAACATTCTGCGGCAACGGCTCTCATACTTGGCTCGGAAGTCATCCTGTTCGATTGCGCCGAAGGTACGCAAATACAACTTCTTCACGCCAAGATTTCGCGTTCTCACCTGAACCACATTTTTATTTCGCATCTCCACGGCGACCATATTTTGGGCTTGCCCACGCTTTTGACCACCATGGGCGCAGACAGACGGACAGCACCACTCCACATTTACGCACCTACGGGGCTAAAAGAATATCTGGACTTGGGTCTGAGAATTATGGATGCTGTGCCAACATTTGAGATAGTTTACCACGAACTGACGCACGGGATGAAGGACGAACTACTTGCCACAAGCAGCTTTCGCATTACAACACAAATGCTGGAACACCGCATTGACAGTTTCGGTTTTCGTGTTGAGGAATTACCACACACCAACATCAGCATTGAAAAGGCGCGTGCTCTTGGTGTGACCGACGGCGCAACGATTGGTCGCATCAAGCGCGAGGGCAGTGTGACGCTCCCCGACGACGGACGCACTATTCATTTTGCCGACATCGCAGCCCCACAGCACAAACCACGCAGCTTTGTTTATGCAGGTGATACACGCAAGTGTGCGTCAACGATTGAACTGGCGCAGAACGCAAGCCTCTTGCTCCACGAAGCCACGTTTCGTGCGGATATGAACGATAAGGCTGCCGAGCGCTTCCATTCTACCTCGGAGCAAGCAGCAGAAGTCGCCCGCGAAGCAAATGTAGAACGGCTTTTCATCACCCATATCAGCGTTCGCTATAAATCAGGGCTGCCACTTCTGCGCGAAGCACGTAAGATTTTCCCTCAGACATTTTTGGCAAAAGAGCTTTGCATAGAAACGGTAGCATAAAAAACGGACACACTGGCTTCGTGAGCCAGTGTGTCCGTTTTTTAGTTGACAAGATTTCCGCACTATTGTTAGTTCTCTTTTGTCAGAGAGGTTGCCTTTTCGGCAAGTGTTTCTGCCGAAGGCGGGCGTAATTCTTCAATAAATCCAGCTACATCATCGGTCAGACCGATGCACGTTTCTTTGTTGATGTATTCCACAACAGCTTCCAGACTACCTGTTTCTTGGAAGACGCGCAACTGACGGTCAGCGCCGGTGCCATTTTCAAGAATGGTGTGGATGTAGTTAATTTCATTCCGCGAACCCAAGTCGTCCACCACATCATCCACAAAATAGAGCAGTTCGTGGATAAGCTGACGCGTAGGAATTTCGCGCTGCTTGCCGAAGTCAATGAGCTTGCCGTCCAGCCCGTAGCGCACGGCACGCCACTTATTTTCCATCAGCAGTGCGCGATGATACAAACGGAAGCTGAGATTTTTGGAGTACAGTTTGTAAAGTTTCGCAACAATTGCTTGCACAAGAGCAGCAATAGCAATCGTTTCATCAATGCGCATCGGCAAATCGCAAATGCGGACTTCGAGCGTAGGAAAATTCGGATGCGGGCGAATATCCCACCATATTTTTTTCGGATTATCAATACAGCCCGTGCGAATAAGCAAATCCACATAGTTCTGATACTCACTCCAACTATTGTAGTAATCCGGTAAGTTCGTGCGCGGAAAGCGCTCGAATACTTTGGAGCGATAGGATTTTAAGCCCGTATTGATGCCCGTCCAGAAGGGGGAATTGGTGGTAAGTGCCAGAATATGCGGCAGCAAATAGCGAATTTCATTCATAATCTGGATTTGCAGCTCACGATTTTCAATGCCGATATGAATGTGCATCCCGAAGATAAGCAGCGACCGCGCCAGTAATTGCATATCTTCCACGAGAATTTTATATCGCTCGTCGGGGAAAATTTCTTGGTCTTTCCAGTGTGAGAAAGGATGTGTGCTTGCCGCACCAAGCAGCAAGCCGTTTTGCTTGGAAATAGAATTGACAATGGAGCGAATTTTCGTTACCTCGGAGCGTGCCTGATGAATATCCTTGCAAATACCGGTTCCTATTTCCAACATCGAACCAATCATCTCCGGCTTGATATGCTCGTGGAGCACCATCTTACCCTTAGAGAGCAACTCAAGGTCTATGTGCGATTTCAATTCGTAGGTTTTGGGGTCAAGAACCATATACTCTTCTTCAATGCCGAGCGTGAAAGCCGGCTTTTCAGAATCGCCTACAATCTTGCGGGCGGGTGTATCTGTGGGGGTCATAGGCTTTGGAGCAGAAAAAAAATAGGATGAAATTGTTAGTTTGAGCGTCGTTTTGAGCTTGAATTTGAAGACATCCGACAGGCTTGATTGCGCAATGAACAAAATGAATGGCTGTTCATTTTTAATCTTTCCTAGAATAGGAAATTATTTTGCTATTGTCAAGTCTTTTCGTTGCTTTTTTAGCTCCTTCGTAAGAAAAGTGCATTTTGCCCGTTATCCCTTGCCCATGTCTCTAATAAAATCTAGCTTTGTACGTTATAGTCAGGAGTGTTCGCAAACAACTCTCAGAGAGAACCCTTATTACTTTTTTCAAACTCTTCAACGTCGAAAGGATACGACTATGCCTATAACGGTTGGTCAACAAGCACCGGATTTCGCTCTTAAAACGAAAAACTCCGAAGGTCCGGCAACGATAAAACTGAGTGATTATCAGGGTAAGAACGTTGTTCTACTCTTTTTTCCTATGGCATTTACGGGCGTGTGTACGAACGAACTTTGCTCGGTAAGTGGTGGCTTAGAGCTATATTCTTCACTTAACGCACAAGTGCTTGGCATTAGTGTTGATAGCCCCTTTACGCTTGAGGTCTTCGCACAGAAAAGCAACATTGCTTTCCCACTTCTTTCCGACTTCAACAAAGAAGTATCCAAGAGTTATGGCGCTTTGTACGGCACATTTGTTCCCGGCGTGTGGGATTTGCAGGGTGTTTCTAAGCGCTCTGCTTTTGTGATTGACAAAGACGGCGTTGTACAATATGCCGAAGTACTGGAAAATGCAGGAGAACTACCCAATTTCTCGAAAATCGAAGAAACGCTCAAGTCTCTGAACTAAGCGCTAATCCTTCCTGTCGGTTATTCGTTCAGCGATAGTGCTCTTCTTGAGGAGTGCTATCGCTTTTTTGTATTTTTCACCGATTATTGAAGTAGGTATTTTGCATAAAATCGTTTGCAAATTCTTCCTGTGCTTTAATTTCTTGCGATTTGTCTGCATCGCTCCATGCCTCAGAATCAGCATGGATACTTGCTAAAAACGCTTGCGCCCGCTTGCCGTCGCGGTCTTTCGCGGCAATTTTGGTTTCGATGTCGTAGCACTCGTGTTCTATCCACATGGGGCTTTTCATCAGCTCACGCAAGGTATAGGGCGGGTTATTGACTATTTCCCGTAAACGGCGCTCTTCATTGCGCAGGCGGCTTTCGAGACGAGCAATTTCTTCTTCCAAGTATTCCTCAGCCGATGACACACTCGCAAACGACGTACTTGCGAACGTATCTTCTTCTTCCGCCAAGCAGACCACATCGTGAATTGCCTGCAACTCTCTCAAGTTGCGGGTTTGATAGGCATTTTGGGCAGGCAGCCAATACTGCTCAAAGGGCGTACCCGAGGCAGTGTCGGGATGTAATTTTTTGACAATAGACCGATAGAGACCTGCAAACTCACTGTCGTTATGCGCCTCCATACGCTTACTTGCTTCTCTTTCGCGCTCTTCCTTCGTCATGTCGAGGGTTTCGCGCAAGCGTTTTTTCACCCGCTCAAACTCGCGGTCAACCATTGTATTGACCATCTCAATCATCTTTGGCGTGAGCTTTTCGCCCCGCGAGAGTTTGATATAAAAAAGCTCTTCACGGCGCGTCAATTCTGCAGTTTCGAGGGTTTTCTTTTGAAGGGCGATTTCGAGTGTACGAAAGTGGCGGTCGTACTCGTTCACAAGGTCAGGTAGAATGTGGTCTTTAAGGTGTTGCAACTCACCAACGACCTCCGTAAGGCGGCGAAGCACGTCTTTACGCTGCTCGCGGAGCTTGGTAATGTGCGGATGGGAGAGAATGGCGTTCATTTGGAGAGGTATTTCAAAAGAATATTGAGCATTGCCAATACTGAAGTTACTTTCGAGAACTGCAATCTACAAGGGAAAACTACAAAAAGAAAATCAGGAATACAATAACATCAAGCATCATTACTTCTCTTCCTTGCTCTCGCCAAAGAGTTTCTACGTGCCGTAAGCATCTATCATCTGTACAGATTACGCAAAAAAAATCGTAACTGTTTAGGTAGGCATTTTGCTTTTTTACTAAAATTTGACTCACAAATAGCAATTTGTGTCATAAGGCGTCTGTTTTTTTACGATTCCTATTGCCGTTTTTACAAAATCATCTGGTTTTTCGGATTATTGGAATA
>JANYDO010000166.1 GCA_025363605.1 Candidatus Kapaibacterium sp. | reverse complement strand
TATTCCAATAATCCGAAAAACCAGATGATTTTGTAAAAACGGCAATAGGAATCGTAAAAAAACAGACGCTTTATAACACAAATTGCTGTTTGTGAGTCAAATTTTAGTAAAAAAGCAAAATGCCTACCTAAACAGTTACCTAAACTTCAACTATAAGGTATTGAACGAAATTATCTTGAACTATCTACACAGACAAGTATGACCGTCCAGATGCTTAACGTGTCTAACGTTTTATCACAACATTCCACCGTTCCTAGTATCGCCCCAAAAAATAGTTTGGCGGAACGTGCGAAGGTCAGCATATTGCTGGGAAACAGCTTGGTTTAGAGAGCCGCCCGCACAGCGGACGGATTTGGTAAAAACTCTCTGCTGCTTTTTTTTCAAAGAGCCAACTTCTCCCGTAGAAGTGGGATTTTTTTTTATCTTTGTGCGTTGCACCAAGATTGAGGTTTTGCATTTGTAGGCTTCTGCTTGAACTCACGCAACGTTTCTACCTAGTTATCTGTACAAGTAACCATTATGACCTATCGTTTCATCCACATTGTTCTTCTTTTTCTTTGTCTGTTTACCCTTGCTATACCGAGAGCCTTAGCACAAGGCACGTTTCGATATGATGTCAAAAATGGTGTGGACGTGTTGGTTCTGCAAAATTTCACGCTCTTTGAAGGAAAAAAGATTGTTTTGGTCACGAACCAAAGCGGGCGCACACGCAGCCTTCAATCTACGCTTGATGCTTTTTTGCAAGCAAAAAATTGCACCGTCGGCTCAATCCTCACGCCAGAACATGGGTATTACGGACTTGCACGCGCAGGCGAATTGGTGAAAGATTCGGCAGAAACCATTCGAGGTATTAAGGCTGTTTCACTTTTTGGGAAAGACCGCCGCCGTCCTTCGCAGGCAATGTTGGAAGGTGCTGACGCTGTTGTCTTTGATATTCAGGATATTGGGGTGCGGGCGTACACGTATCTCTCAACGCTATATTGGGTAATGGATGCTTGCGCGGAATACGGCAAAACGCTCTACCTCCTAGATCGTCCGAATCCGCTTGGTGGCAAAATTATTGATGGTGCGGTCTTGGACACAGCCTTTACGTCGTTTGTCGGTATTGTGCCGATTCCGTACATTCACGGCTGCACACTGGGCGAAATGGCAATGATGATAAATGGTGAAGGCTGGCTGCAACGCGATGCTTCCGGCAAACCGCGTAAATGCCCGCTTACAATCATCCGTGCCGAAGGTTGGCAGCGCTGGATGACGTGGGAAGATACGGATTTCACATGGATTCCGACTTCACCCCACATTCCCACAATTGAATCTATTCGTGGAATGGCTGTCACAGGCATTTACGGGGAACTAAGCCTACTCAACATTGGTGTTGGACATTTGCTTCCATTTCAAATGTTAGGCACTCCGACGCTGAATGTACCGCTCCTTATCGAAGGAGTCAGAAAACAAAATTTAGCCGGTATTACGATGATTCCAACGCGCTATCGCCCGTTTTATGGCAAATTTGCGAATACCGATTGTAATGGAGTATTACTAGCTTTCACTCCTGACGCTATCCGTTTTAAGCCATTTGCAGCGAGTATTGATATTTTGCTGGCGCTCAAAGCATTACAGCCTGAACTTTTTCAAGCAAAAAATATCAGCGATGCACAAAAAGCTATGTTTGGAAAAGTCTGCGGTACGGACAAAATATTTGAGGCGCTCTTTCTCAAAAAAGTGCCGGATGATGAGGTTAGGCGCATGGCACAGCGCGGTGTGAAGGAATTTACCGAAATGCGGAAAAAGTATTTGCTTTATGATTAACCATTCTTGAATTCACGATGAATATCTTGCACATTCTTGCCGAATACTTTCGCGCACATCGCTTTGTCGGTGTGTTGGCTGCTGTTGTGCTTGGTGCGCTGTATGGCTTCATCATGCGTGTAGGAATGGGAATGGAGCAAGAATTGATGACACTGAGTTTTATTTTCGTGGTTCCTGTGGGCGTGGGATTTCTAACGGTTTGGTTTTCACCGGAGCGTTTTCGCATGAGTTGGTGGTATGCCGGCTTTATGCCTTGGTTGACGGGACTTCTCTTTATGCTGGGAGCGCTCTTGACAAATGTAGAGGGCTTGATTTGTGTGGTCTTTATTTTTCCTGTTGTTGGGTTTATGGGCAGTGTAGGTGGGCTGTGCGCGAGGATTTTTGCGGGAGCCAATGCCAAAACAAATGACAAAACATCCGCGTCCCGTCAAACCTTGATTCTTGCTTCGTTCGTGATAGTTCCCTTCCTCACCATGCCCCTCGAAGATACACTTTCGGGTGATAACCGAACAGTAAAAACCGTCGCATCAGAAATTCGTATTCATGCGCCAAAAGCGGTTGTTTGGCAACAGATTATTCGCGTTCCAGCGATTCAGCCGCACGAGCAGCGCGGAAGTTTCTTCTACACAATCGGTTTCCCTAAGCCAGTCGAAGCGACGCTTTCTCACGAGGGCATAGGTGGAGTGCGCCATGCGAGTTTCGAGCGTGGGGTCGTCTTCACCGAAATGATAACCGAATGGAAAGACCAAGAAACATTGAGTTTTACCATTAAAGCCAATACGGGAGCCATTCCGCCAACAACATTTGACGAACACGTTACTATTGGTGGGCAATATTTCGATATGCTCACAGGCACGTACCGAATTGAACAGCAGGGCGATGATGTGGTCTTGCATCTATGGAGTGAGCAGCGCCTCAGCACAAACTTTAACGTGTATGCGGGTTTGTGGACAGGAGCGATAATGCAGGATATTCAGTCAAATATTTTGATAGTGATTAAACGTCGCTGCGAAGCGGTTAGGGGATAATCATGCCTCCACCAATGCCTGAAATCAAAAGTCCACTTCGCTATCCGGGTGGGAAATCTCGCGCCATTCAGCAGATTGCGTAGCACGTCCCGCAAGATTTTACCGAATACCGCGAACCCTTTGTGGGTGGCGGTTCGGTGTTTATTTGGCTCAAGCAGCAATATCCCGCACGGCGATTCTGGATTAACGACCTTAATCGCGATGTCTATTGCTTTTGGCTTGCCGCGCAACAAGATTCTGAGCGCTTAGTGGGTGAAATTGAACGCATAAAACGGGAAACAAGCGATGGCAAAGGTTTGTTTGCGGAGTTGGCAAGTCAAAATACCACAGGTTTGTCAGATTTCGAGCGGGCTGTGCGTTTTTTTGTACTCAATCGCATTTCGTTTTCCGGTACTGTGGATTCGGGTGGATATTCACAAAAGGCATTTGAAAGCCGTTTTACTGATTCCTCAATAGAACGATTGAAGCCGCTGGAGGATATTTTGGCAGGAGTCCGTATCACGAATTTTGATTACCGCACTGTGCTGCAAGCAAATGGCGAAGGTGTTTTTATCTTTCTCGATCCGCCCTATCTGACAGCTACAAAATCACGGCTCTACGGCAACAAGGGCATTTTACACACAACGTTTAACCACGATGAATTTGCGGCAGAGGTTCGTCAAAATCATCATCAGTGGCTTGTTACTTACGATGATTCTGCGCCAATTCGTCGTAATTTTGCCTTTGCAAACTGCTACGAATGGGAATTGCAATACGGCATGAATAATTACAAACAAGGTTCTGCGGCAAAAGGCAAAGAGCTTTTTATCACGAATTATGCCGCAACCATAGCCAAGTCAGATTCTTACGCACAATTTGAACTATGGTAAATGAGCCAATTTCAGAAATTTTTTGCATCGCTCCTCAGTGGGCGTTCAGACGCAACGATAGATTTTGAAGCCTTGTGCAAAGCTCTACGACGCATGGGATTTGAGGAGCGTATTCGAGGAAGCCATCATATTTTTACCCGACATGATATTGAAGAAATTATCAACATCCAGCCCGACGGACGTGCGGCAAAGCCGTATCAAGTCAAACAAATCCGTACTCTTATCCTGAAATACCGATTAGGAGAAACCAATGAATCTCAAATATGAAATTATTCTTTACTGGAGCGCTGACGACAATGCCTATATTGCCGAAGTGCCGGAATTACCGGGCTGTATGGCAGACGGCGCGACGTATGCGGGGGCGTTACAGAACGCCGAAGTTATTATCCAAGAATGGCTGATGACTGCGAAAGAGCTTGGTCGCTCTGTTCCCGAACCCAAAGGGCGACGGTTAATGTATGCCTGACTTTAGATACTTCCCAGCACGTTCACAATTTCACACGACAATCTTTGTTCACGATAGTATTTTCAACCGAAGTAAATTCTCTCATCTCTAACTTCTTCACTATGCCCAACCTCACCCGACTTCCCGAATGGAGCGCTCTCCAGCGCCATTTTGAAGCTATTCAGCACAAACACTTGCGCGAGATGTTTGCCGAGAATCCCAAGCGCTTTGAAGAACTTTCGCTTGGCTTTCGTGAAATCTTTGTGGATTTCTCCAAAAACCGCATCACGACGGAAACCGTACAACTACTCACGGATTTGGCAAAGGCGACGCGTGTGGAAGCAAAGCGTGATGCGATGTTTGCCGGCGAAGCCATCAATTCCACCGAAGGACGCGCCGTGCTGCACACTGCCTTGCGTAATCGCTCGGGCAAGCCCGTTGTTACCGACGGTAAAGACGTAATGCCGGAGGTGCTGGAAGTGTTAGAGCGAGTCAAGACCTTTGCTGAAGAGATTCGCACTGGAAAGCGCAAAGGCTATACGAATCTGCCGTTTAGCGACGTAGTAAACATCGGCATCGGGGGTTCGGATTTGGGTCCCAAAATGGTCGTGGAAGCGCTCAAATCCTACTCGCGCTCGCCGTTTGGTCATCGCGGACTGAACGTACATTTTGTCTCGAATGTCGATGGGACGCATATTGCCGAAACGCTCCGCCTTGTCAATCCCGAAACGACGCTCTTTATCATTGCTTCCAAGACCTTCACCACACAAGAAACCATGACCAACGCTCAAACGGCGCGTGAATGGTTTTTGCGCGAAGGGCGCACCGAACATGATATTGCGCGGCATTTCGTGGCAGTTTCCACTAACGCCAAGGCAGTCGGCGATTTCGGCATTGATACGGCGAATATGTTCGGTTTTTGGGATTGGGTCGGGGGGCGGTTTTCGCTCTGGAGCGCTATTGGATTGCCGATTGCCCTAGCGGTAGGCGCAGAAAATTTCGATGCACTTTTGCAGGGTGCGTTTGAAATGGACGAGCATTTCCGCACCGCTCCGCTTGAACAGAATTTACCCGTGCTGATGGGTTTACTGGACGTGTGGTACACGAACTTTTTCGGTGCCGAGTCTCACGCCGTCCTGCCGTATGACGAGTATTTACGTTATCTTCCGGCATATTTGCAGCAAGGCGAAATGGAGAGCAATGGCAAAAGTGTCCAGATTTCGGGCGAAGCGGTTGACTATCAAACCAACGAGGTGCTTTGGGGCGAAGCTGGCACAAACGGACAACACGCTTTCTACCAGCTTATTCATCAAGGTACGAAGCTCATTCCATGCGATTTTATTGCGCCTGCCATTTCACACAATCCTGTCGGTACGCCGTCGGGAGACCATCATCGCAAGCTACTTTCTAATTTTTTCGCCCAAACCGAAGCGCTGATGTGGGGCAAAACCGCCGATGAAGCTCGCGCCGAATTGGCAAAAGAAGGTAAATCGCCGGAGCAAATCGAAGCGCTCACACCGCATAAAGTCTTCGCGGGGAACAAACCGACGACATCTATTCTTTGCAAACAAATCACACCGCATGCGCTCGGAAGTCTCATTGCGCTATACGAACACAAAATTTTCGTCAAAGGTGCTTTGTGGAATCTGAACGCCTTCGACCAATGGGGCGTAGAACTCGGCAAACAGCTTGCAAACCGCATTTTGCCTGAGCTTCAGACGACAGATACCGTTTCTTCGCACGATGCTTCGACCAATGGTTTGATAAATTGGTGGAAAGCGGCGGCGAAGTGAATCTGTGCTATTTCGAGCAACAAGCAGTCTATTGATGAGCGATTCCTTGATTTTCTCGGGTCTCGCAAAATCCTACAATCCTTGCCATTCCTCACGAGAAATATCAGCCTGTTTCAAGAGCCGAGCAAGCAAATCTCGGCTAATATCGCTTTCATGCGGGTTTGGAATACGCAGCCTGATTATTCCTCGTTGCATAAATTGGTACTTTCCACCCGAATACGGACCCTCAAAACCTGCTTTGCGCAAGGCTTTAATAAATTCTGCTCGTTTAATCGGAGCAAAACTCGGCATCAGACGTTCTCCATTGTAAGAGACAATGTCATTAAGTTAAGGCTGGAAGCCGCATTAAATCAGCCCCCTTGATAAAGGGGGCGACGAGCGCAGCGAGGGGGGATTTGTCGAAAGACTCATAAAACCTCAATCCCCCGTTCCCCCTTTATCAAGGGGGCGAATGAGTAAGACTCGATACATCATGTAGTTACGCTTAACTTAATGACATTGATTGTAAGAGATTCGCTCACATTATCAATCTTTAACTCAATCCCATTCACTATCGGGAGCGGCAAGTTCCGCGCAATACTGAACAATACCCATTCTTCCAAGACTTCCATCAATTCTTCGCGGCAGCCTTCCAGCGTTTCTCCTGTTGCATATACGCCTTGAAATCCGTCAATTTCCGCGTAGAAGCGCTTGTCTTCGGGTAAGAGTTCATAGTGTGCTTTTTTGAGCGCAGCAGTAAGGTACGAGGTGAGCATAGATTTACGAGATTGAATGAATACGAAAAGAGATAAAATCAGGCAGTTTCAATATACACAAAAACACCGAGAGAGGCTGTGCGGTCTTGCTCACGGCTCGGTCTGATCGAGTAATTTACCAACACGGCACAATATGTGCTCTAACTCAAAGCGCTGCGTAAGACCATTACGCTCCAATTCATTCAAACTTTGCATCCCAACGGCTTCTTGTAAGCGCAAAAATTCCTGCTCGTAGTTGTGAAAGCGCTGTTGCCGGCGAATATCGTGGTTCATAGCGAAAGAGATGAAAACGTGCGAGAAGTTCTACGAGAAGTTCTATCAAATCTACACAATTTTCTACTTTTATGCTGTGCGCCGGGGATATATTTTCTTGCGCAAAAAGTATCGGCAATAATCTACAAAAAGAGTATTTTGCACTTCTCCAACTATCACTGTTTTTATCCCATTTTGTAAGGAACCCGTTGCTATGCCACAACTGATTTTGCTTCGTCATGGACAATCCGTATGGAATCTCGAAAACCGCTTCACCGGCTGGGTGGATGTAGATTTATCACCCAAAGGCGAAGAAGAAGCCAAAGCTGCGGGACCGCTGCTGAAAGATTTTCAGATTGATTATCTTTTTACGTCCGTTCTCAAACGTGCTATGCGTACCGCCGACCTTGCCCTCGAAGCGGCAGGCAAAAGCGGCATTCCGACTGAGCGCAGTGAAAAACTGAATGAGAGGCACTACGGCGACCTGCAAGGATTGAACAAAGATGACATTGCAAAACAATATGGCGACGCACAGCTTAAAATTTGGCGGCGCAGCTATGACGTTCCGCCACCCAACGGCGAATCGCTCAAAGACACGCAGGCGCGTTGTATTCCGTACTACGTGGAACAGATTGAGCCGAAACTCCGCGAAGGCAAAAATGTCTTGATTGTGGCGCATGGGAACTCTCTCCGCTCTATTGTGATGCACCTCGAAGACCTCACACCGGAGCAGATTTTGGAAGTCAATATCCCGACCGGTGTTCCGGCGCTCTACGAATTGGACAGCTCATTAAAACTCATCAGTAAGCGCTATCTGGCTGAATTTAGCGACGCGCATTAACTCAAACATGGAGTGCGAAGGCGAGTTCGCACTATTTATCAGGTGCGCAAACTTACGTTTGCACTCCATACACTTCCTTTTCTGAAACAATCCATTCCTCCATGCTCCACCGCCCACAAAGTGTCTTTTTTCGCTCTTTGACAGCGTTCCTCTTTTCTTTGCCCCTCCATTTGTTGGTCATGGGAACTGCTACTGCGCAAACAAAGCCTTCGCCTATTCTTGAGGCGATGAATACGGAAATGCGCCGCACGATGACCGACCTCAAAGCAGAAGTAAACCCGCCCTATTTCGTATCGTATGCTATCACCGAAACGCAGTATATTACCCTGACGGCATCATTTGGAAAAATTGTCATTGACGATTCCAACCGCACACGGACACTCGACGTAGAAGTGCGCGTCGGCAGCTATGACCTCGACAATAAACGCCAAATTCGCGGCACAAATTTTGAAATGGGTGGGTTCTCGCGTGGAACGCAAATTCCGCTTGACGATGACATCGGCGCAATCCGTACTGCCATCTGGTCGGCGACCGACCGACAGTACAAGTCAGCCGCAGAGCGCTATTTGAAGGTTGTCAGCAACCGTGCGGTGAAAGTAAAGGAAGAAGATTCCTCCGGCGACTTTTCCAGAGAAAAGCCGTCTTCCTACAGCGAGCCGCTCCAAACCCTTGTGGTGAACACAGACGCATGGCGTGAGCGCTTGCGCCGACTTTCGGCACTTTTTGCTGCCGACCCGAAAATCTATAGCGGCGAGGTATATTTCCGTGCAGAAGTAATTCATCGGTACTTTGTGAATAGCGAAGGCACAACGATTCAGACGAGCGATTCCTACGTGCGCGTGTTCTCTCAAGGGCGCACCAAATCTGATGACGGGATGTCGTTGCCACTCTTCCGCAGTTATTTTGGCTTCACAGCCGACAGCCTTCCAAGCGAAGCCGTTATGCGGAAAGAAATTTTGGAAATGACAACGCTGCTAGCGAAACTCCGCACTGCACCTCTTATGGAGACCTATTCCGGTCCGGCGATTTTGTCCGGTGAGGCTTCGGGCGTATTTTTCCATGAAATTTTTGGGCATCGCATCGAAGGGCATCGCCAAAAAGATGTGAACTCCAGCCAAACCTTTAAGAACCTTGTCGGCGAGCGAATTTTGCCGGATTTTGTTGACGTGGTATTCGACCCCGCACTGCGCTCACTTGCCGGACAAAATCTTGCCGGATATTATAAATTCGACGACGAAGGCGTTCCAGGGCAAAAAGTAACGACAGTGAAAAACGGCGTATTCCGTGAGTTTCTGATGTCCCGCGCTCCCATTGACCAAATGCTCAACTCCAACGGACACGGGCGCAGACAAGCGGGTTTCCCCGTTGTGTCGCGCCAGTCGAACTTGCTTGTGAAAGCTGCCAAAACAGTTCCTTTCGACACGCTCCGCACGATGCTCCGCGCTGAGTGCAAGCGTCAGGGCAAGGAATATGGTTTGTATTTCGTTGAGATTCAAGGCGGCTTCACCTTCACGAACCGCACCATGCCGAACGCATTCAACGTGCTACCATTGTTGGTCTATAAAATTTTCACCGATGGTCGCCCGGACGAGATTGTACGCGGTGTGGATTTGATTGGAACGCCGCTGACGACGTTCAAACAAATTACGGTTGCCGGAAACGATATGGGCGTATTCAATGGCGTATGCGGTGCTGAATCAGGCGGAGTACCGGTTTCAGCATCGTCACCAAGTCTGCTCGTGAATGTGATAGAAGCGCAGAAAAAAGCGAAATCGCAAGCAAAGCCGCCCATTCTGGGCTTTCCCGTAGAGCCGGGCAAGACCAATTAACATCGTCATTTGAGAAAAGGTTACTGTTATGCCGAATGCAACCGATGAAATACAAGACTACACGCCGCGTATAGCAACATTTACCGAAGCGCACGAATACACGATTCCGCTTCCCGACACTCGCAATCTTGTTACGGAGGACGACGTTCCTGTGGATAATCTCTACTCTGCCAAAGCTCAACGCCTTCTCGTCGAGCCGCTCTACACCTCGTGGGACGGTGGTGGACGCGATTTTCTTGCCTGCTCCAATGTTGGCATTTATTACGGTGTTCATCAGTCGGCGATTGTGCCGGATGCGTTTTTGAGTATGGATGTGCAAGAGCCGAAAGGCTGGTGGGATTTTGAGCGGCGCTCGTATTTTACGTGGGAATTCGGCAAGCCCCCGGATGTGGCGATTGAAATTGTATCCAACACGAAAGGCAACGAACTTGGCTCAAAACTGCGTGATTATGCGAAAAAATTTGTGCGCTATTACGCTGTCTTCGACCCGCAAGGATACTATAAAAATGCCATGAACGGCGAACCTTTCCTGCTCTACGGACTGAATCGGCATGGCAATTATGAGCCGCTCCGCGACTTTTATATGGAAGAGATTGGTTTGGGGCTGAGGCTCTGGACGGGTTCGCACGAAGGTATCGAAGACACGTGGCTGCGCTGGTGCGATGAGCGTGGAAACGTGATTCTGTCCGGTGCGGAAGCTAGTCGCGCAGCGCGTGAGGAAGTTCTTGTGCAACGCGAGGAAATTACTTCGCAACGCGAGGAAATTATTGCCCAAAAAGGAATGCTCGAAACTGAGCGTGAACGCAACGAAAAACTTATCGCAAAACTTCGTGAATTGGGCGTAAATCCTGACGAAGTCTAAAATTGGCAACGATAATTTCTCAATCATTTTTTCACCTTCTTCCCCCAAAAGCTGATGTCCACACGCATTGAAAAAGACACAATGGGCGAAATTGCCGTCCCAACCGATAAATACTACGGCGCACAAACGGCGCGTTCCCTCATTCACTTTGCCATTGGTACCGAAAAAATGCCACGCGAGGTTATTCGCGCAATGGGCATTTTGAAAAAGTCGGCAGCTATTGTGAACACCGAACTTGGCTTGCTTACAGCGGAAAAGCGTGATTTAATCACGAAAGCCGCCGATGAAGTTATCGCCGGAAAACTCGACGACCACTTCCCGCTTGCGGTCTGGCAGACCGGATCCGGAACACAGACCAATATGAACGTGAACGAGGTAATTTCCAATCGTGCCATCGAAATAGCTGGCGGCGAAATGGGTAGCAAAAAACCTATCCACCCCAACGATGACGTAAACAAGGCGCAAAGCTCCAATGACACCTACCCGACCGCCATGCACATTGCGGCAGCTGAGGAACTCGTCAAACGCCTTATTCCGGCGGTAACGAAACTCCGCGACACGCTTCAGCACAAGGCTACGGCGTTCAACGACATCATCAAAACAGGCAGGACGCACCTGATGGACGCAACACCGCTCACGCTGGGACAAGAGTTTTCGGGGTATGTGCATCAACTCACACAGGCTCTCAGCCGCATCAATGCTGTGCTTCCGGGTGTGTATGAATTGGCATTGGGTGGAACGGCAGTAGGCACGGGTCTCAACACACATCCTGAATTCGCAGAAAAAGCGGCGAAGCAAATTGCCAAAGAAACAGGTTTGCCATTTGTGTCTGCACCAAATAAATTTGAGGCGCTGGCAGCACACGACGCACTCGTCTTTGCTCACGGAGCGCTTAAAACCTTGGCTGCCAGCTTGATGAAAATTGCAAATGATGTGCGCTGGTTGGCTTCCGGTCCGCGCTGCGGCTTGGGCGAACTCACGATTCCTGAAAATGAACCCGGCTCATCTATTATGCCCGGCAAAGTCAATCCCACCCAAAGCGAAGCAATGACGATGGTGGCAGCGCAAGTGATGGGCAACGACGTGGCAATCAACATCGGCGGCGCATCGGGTAATTTTGAGTTGAACGTCTTCAAGCCGCTTATTATCTATAATTTCAACCAAAGTGTTCGCCTGCTTTCCGATACGTGCATCATGTTCGAGGAGCATTGCGCCGAAGGCATTGAGCCGAACCGTGAGAAAATTGACTATTACATGAAAAATTCGCTCATGCTCGTTACGGCATTGAACCCGCATATCGGCTACGACAACGCGGCTAAAATCGCCAAGCACGCCCACAAAACGGGTGGTACGCTCCGCGACGCGGGCATCGAACTTGGCTTGATTACAGGCGAAAAGTTTGATTCTGCCATCAATCCGGCAGCAATGACGAAGCCGGGAATGGATTAAATTGTTTTGAAATGAAGAATTCAAGCGGCTTTTGGGATTATCTAACCTTGAAGCCGCTTTCTTTATCACCATATTTTCGAGAAAACGCCATGCGCTATTTCCTTGCTATCGCTCTTGCAGCCTTGTGTTGTGCCTTGTCTTGCTCTCAAAAGCCCGAAGCGGGCGGCACAAAATCTGCTTCGTCGTCGTCTTCTCTTGCTGAGTATTTCCAGTATCGTGATTCTGTCGAATCCGGCGGAGTGCGCATGATTCCTATTAAAACGCCTGTCGGAGAATTCAAGGTCTGGACGAAACGTTTTGGTACAAACCCGAAAATTAAAGTTCTGCTCTTGCACGGCGGTCCGGCGATGACGCATGAATACACGGAGTGTTTCGAGACTTTTTTCCAGCGCGAAGGCTTTGAATTTTACGAATACGACCAGTTGGGTTCGTATTACAGCGACCAACCCAAAGACAGCAGCCTATGGACAACAGAGCGCTTTGTGGAAGAAGTCGAGCAAGTGCGCAAAGCCATAGGGGCGGACAAGAGCAATTTCTATGTTCTCGGCAATTCATGGGGCGGTATTTTGGCAATGGAATATGCGCTCAAGTATCAGCAAAACCTCAAAGGGCTTTTAGTTGCGAACATGATGGCAAGTGCGACCGAATATGGGAAATATGCCGAAGAAGTGCTGGCAAAGCAGATGAAACCTGAAGTGCTGGCAGAAATTCGCGCACTCGAAGCAAAGAAAGATTTTGCAAATCCGCGCTACATGGAACTTTTGCTACCGAACTTTTACCACGAGCATTTATGCCGCTTGCAGGACTGGCCCGACGGCTTGAACCGCGCCCTGAAGCACGTCAACAATGAGGTTTATACGCTCATGCAAGGTCCGAGCGAGTTTGGCATTAGCGGGCGTTTGGCTCAGTGGGATGTGAAAAATCGTTTGAAAGAAATTGCCGTGCCGACGCTGATGATTGGCGCAAAATATGACACCATGGATCCGAAAGCAATGGAAGCACAAAGCAAAATGGTACAAAAAGGACGGTATCTCTATTGTCCGAATGGTAGTCACCTTGCTATGTGGGACGACCAGCAAGTGTTTATGACAGGTGTGGTGAGATTTATCAGGGATGTGGATGGTGGCGGGATGTAAGATTGGGGCAGTAACGCAATCTTCTACCGCCGATTAACAGTGAATTTCACGAGAACAAAATGCGATTATCCTTGCTTTCCCTCATATTCGTGTTGTTGTGTTCAGCAGAAACGGTATTTGCCGCAACAGCTGACACCACCGCCTGTACAAAAACTACCCAATCTCTTGACCAAGCAAATACCCTGATTGCGGGATTTGCCAAAGCGCAAAAGCGCGATTCGGCGAAGATTGATTCTCTCGTCATCATCACCCGCAGAGCGCATGACGACGCGCTTTCCTGCAAAGCACACTTGACAGCAATGATGATGCTTGCCGTGAGCGAATCTGCCCGAAAACTTCTTGCTGCCGATAACGTTCTGATGTTTCGCATGGCTGTCCGAGACACGCGCTTGTTTCTTGACGAAGCTAAACGCTATTGGAAGAATCGGCAATGAACAGCACAGTATTGATGCGCTTTGTGCGTTATGTCGTTATTCTTCCGCTCAAAGTTCTGGGCGGCGTTGTGCTGGTAGCAATCGTTCTGGCAAGTATTCCCTACGCGCTCTGCCCCGTCTATGACGCTCCTGAAATCATGCCTCATGCAGGCAATATGCTCTTTAATCCGTATTCATCGGTAAACGATAGCTTGGTCGGAAGACGCTGGCTGAAAGCAAATTTTCATGCGCACTCTGTGGCATGGGGCGGCTTGTCGCATGGTAATGCATCGCTTTCGGCGCTGAGTAATTCCTACAAACAGCTTGGATACGACGTTGCGGCAGTGTCGAATTATCACCGCTTGGACACGCTACCCGATTTTTCGGAGCACTTCATTTCTGCGTATGAACACGGCTATAACGTCCGTAAGGCACATCAAATCTGTGTTGGGGCAAAGGAAGTAGTGTGGTTAGATTATGTATTTGGTCATTGGATGCCGCAAAAGCAGCATAACATCAAGCGATTGAAAGAAGTTACGCCTGTCGTGATTTTAGCGCATCCTGTCTGGCAAGGCGCGTACTCGCCTGAATCCATGCGCTTGCTGACGGACTACGATTGCATGGAAGTATTTAATCATTTCCGCGAATCTCTCGAACTCTTCGATTCTGCGTGGTCTGCGGGGCGCACACCGTGGGCTGTGGGCGATGATGACTCCCACGACATAAAGGCTACGGGCGAAAATGGTGCGTGCTGGACGATGATATATGCCGCAACACCGCAGAAAGACAGCATTCTTCAGGCATTACAGCAAGGACGCTGTTATGCTGTTAAGCTCAATAGCCTTTTGCAAGAACGTTGGCGCGGTCTTGGCGAGGGACGCTTACGGGATTCTTGCCGTAATGCCGTGAATGATTGCCGCTTGCAATCGCTTCGGGTGGATGGCGATTCCCTCACGCTTACGATGGCGGGAAGTGTAGTGCTGATGCGCTTTATCGGACAGTCCGGCATGATTCGCAAAACCGTCGTAGGGGATACCATCGCCGGATACCGCTTCCGCCCTGATGATACCTACATCCGTGTTGAAATTCTTTCGCCAAATACGACCATTGTTCTGAATCCCGTTGTTCGTACCGCAAATGGCTCCTTGCTGCGGGCTTCAGCACGTGTAAACTCTCTCAAAACTGCATTGTGGCTGATGTTGTGGGTTGTGCTATATGGAGGTGTGCTTGCGGTCATATGGCGATACTGGCATCGTCGAAGAAATGTTCTCAAGGGAATAGCGTAAGTCGTTAAAAAATGTTAAACGACCGCATCATTGCTTGTGTTGTGCTGCTGGTGTTGTAGATTTGCAGTGTTCATCATTCGCTCATTCCGTTGTTGTTGCCACTATGAAAAAACGAACTATCTGGACGATTCTTGCGCTCATGCTCATCGGGCTTTTGGGCATTGTGGTTGTGCAAGTCTATTGGCTGGCGCGAGCGTCAGAGCTAGAGCAGAGTCTCTTCAAACAGCGCGTCCACCGTGCGTTGAATAATGTTGCGCGGCAACTCGAAATCCGCGAAACCAAAGCGCTTATCATGCAAAGCCTGAACGATGTGCGCAAGACAGCGGAAGCAGCAAAAATGCGCCGAACAATGCCCGCGAGCCGTCTGTCTGCGCCTGTGCAGTTTGCTCAATCAGAATCGCCGCAGCCCTCGGTTGAGACGCGGACAAAAAACGAGAAAATTCCCACGACTACATCTCTCGACAGGACGAAGAAACCGATGACAACAAAAGCCATGCGGGATTCATCGTCTGTCGTACTCAACAAAGCGGCTTCTGATACAGAAAAAAACTCTTCACCAAAAAATAATAAGAATCCGTTTCTTAGTGTTCAAGACGGCACGAGTAGCTTTGAAATGAGTATCACCGACGGCAATGTCTCGTTTAATTCCTCGCGGGGAAGAACTAGCTCCGGTGAGCGTTCCGCTAGTTCTAGCGAGCGTTCCGGCACTTTTACCTCACCTGCTGCTCCTAATCCGCCGTCTGCTCGGACTGCACCGCTCACTCCCTCGCAAGGACTTGTGGTAACGATTCCTACTGGCGACGGACAAGCACCTTTTCGTTTCTTTATCCCCAGTACGAAACCCTTTAAGCGGGATTCTATCGTTCAGCGTTTTCGCCGTGCGAATGGTGCGACCGTCTATTCCGCCGCCGGTTCCAAAACGCTTGAAGAAAAAATAGATGCAGCCGAACGGAGTATGGAAAACCCAACGAGCGGCAGAGGTAGCAGTGGCGGCGACCGCGAAGGAATGTCTTCGCGCGATAGTGAGCGAGCCACACCACAGGGCGCACAGCGTGATTCGCAACGCGACGCTCAACGCGAAATGCAGCGTTCCAATGAACGACAGCTTCGTGCGCATCTTCAACACGAATTTGCCAAATCTCAGCAGCAAATTGAGCGCTTGCGGCGCTTGCAGGGCGTGAACACACGGGATTTGGACTCAGTTTTCAATATGGCATTTCGTCAAACGTGGCAGGATATGGCTTCGTTTGGTATGGAAATGCGCATGATGCCCTTTGGTAATCCGATGAATCCCCCCCCCGCACCACCGCAGCCCGCAGGAGAGATTGATGCGCCCGCTCCGTCGCAGAAAGCATCAGTTGTAACGAAGCAGAGTTCCGCAACGCAACGGCATAAAACCGAGCAAAGTGTTGCCGCAAATAAGCAGAAAGAAACCCACGTACAAAGCTCTACCGAATCCAGCAGCCCTGCCCGCGACACGATTAGTAAGATTATTGACAAAATTGATTTGATTGGCGATATTCTTGAAAATATGAGCAATCGGAAGCACTCTGCACTGGAGCGCATTTCGCTCACAGATTTAGAGACATTGCTGGCTGCCGAACTGCGTGAGAACGCTGTGAATTCCCGCTATGAATATGGCATTATGCACGGCGCAAGCACTCGTGACGGCAGAAAGCAGGATTCTATGCTGATTGTAAGGACTTCTACGGCGAATAACGCTCTGACCGCAACGCCACACGTTTCAACGGCGCTGCGCACATCTGAATTTCAAGTGCAGCTTTTCCCTAATGACATTTTGGGCAATGAAGAAAAAGACTATCTTGCGGTGCATTTTCCCGACCAAACACGGGGGTTGACGCTGGCAGGAATAGCACCCGTACTAGGTTCGTCGGCGCTGTTTTTGTTGCTGATTATGGGTTGTTTTGGCTTCACGCTGCTTGCGCTTATGAAGCAAAAGAAACTCTCCGACATGAAAACGGACTTTATCAACAACATGACCCACGAACTCAAAACGCCAATTGCAACGATTTCCATTGCCAGTGAAGCACTCAAAGACGACCATGTGCGAAGCGAAAGCGTCCGCGTGGAGCGCTTTGTGAACATCATTCATGACGAAAACAAGCGCCTCGCCGGACACGTCGAGAAAGTGCTCCAAGCCGCACAAATGGACAGAGGCGAGCTCAATCTGAAATTTGTTCCGACCGATGCACATGAGCTTATCGAAACGGTTGCCGACTCACTGGCGCTGCAATTAGAGCAAAAGCAGGGACGTATAGAGCTTTGTCTGGAAGCACACACGTCTATTTTGCAAGCCGACGAAGCGCATTTCAGAAACGTTTTGGTGAATCTGCTGGACAACGCAAACAAGTACTCGCCCGACACTCCGCATATCATTGTTTCCACGCGCAACACCGCACAAGCACTTGTGCTGACGATACAAGACAACGGTATCGGTATGACGAGAGAAGCACAAAAGCAGATTTTTGAGAAATTCTACCGTGTTCCGACCGGCAATCGGCATGATGTGAAAGGCTTCGGATTGGGGCTGAACTACGTCAAAACGATTGTCGAAGCACATGGCGGCACGGTATCGGTGAAAAGTGAGCAAAGCAAAGGAAGTACATTTGAAGTAACAATGCCACTTTCGGCACGGGGATTTATTGCATCGTAAGGGTGCAACCAAACACAGCGTTCTGCGTAATGCAGTGATGCGTAATGCAGTGAAAAAAGTATTGTTTTTGGCACACGGAACAAAGGCTCTTGGCTATGGAACAACATTCAATCTTACTGGTCGAAGACGATACCAACTTGGGTGGAGTCTTGCAAGAGTATTTGTCCATCAAAGGCTATACTGTCGAACTCAGCCGCGACGGTGATGCGGGCTGGACAGCCTTTCAAAAGGGTAAATTTGATTTGTGCATTATTGACGTGATGATGCCCAAGCAGGATGGATTCTCGCTTGCACGCTCCATCCGTGCTAATAATGAACACGTCCCAATCGTCTTCGTAACGGCGAAATCCATGCAAGCCGATAAAGTTGAAGGCTTTACCATTGGCGCAGATGATTATATTACCAAGCCGTTCAGTATCGAAGAGCTAATGCTTCGCGTACAAGCGATATTGCGCCGTGCAAAGCCGTCTCAATCTGCCGCCGAGCAGAACCTTCCCGATAACTTCCCGATAGGCGATTACACATTTAGTTATGCGAACCAGTTCTTGCGTCATCCCGAAGCAAATACCCAACTGACCAGCAAGGAAGCGGAACTTCTGCGATTGCTATGTCTTCATGCAAACCACGTAATGAAGCGCGAAGTGGCACTCAAAACGATTTGGGGTGATGATTCCTACTTCAACGGGCGTAGTATGGACGTATTCATCACCAAACTCAGAAAATACCTCAAACTCGACCCCACGGTAGAAATAATGAACGTTCACGGGTCGGGCTATAAGCTGGTGATGCGCTAGAAGTAGCGCTACGATTGAGCTTTACGACATTGCAGTCTTTTGAATAGGCCGCAGACGAAAGAGGAGAAAACCAAGAGTACCTGATAAAAACGATGCCGCAAAAATACCAATCTTTGCTTCCATTGCAAGCGTGGCATCTGCAAACGCCAAACCTTGCACAAAAAGCGACATCGTAAAACCAATTCCCGCCACAGCGCCAATAGCCAAAATATCAAACCAGCCCACTCCTTCCGGCAAATGAGCCAATTTTACACGGCAAGCAACCCAACAAAAAAGGGTGATTCCGAGCGGCTTACCCACAACCAAACCAAGCCAAACACCAAGTGTCGTCTTGTGCAATACGATTTCACCAAGATTTCCTTCCAGCGTCACACCCGCATTTGCCAGAGCAAACAGAGGCATAATCAGGAATGCGACCCAAAGATGGAGATTGTTTTCAAAGCGCGAGAGTGGGGTTTGCACGTGCTCGCAGGAGACCTCTAAGTCACGAACAGCGCTTTGAGCTTGCTCGTTCGCAAGAACATTCTTGCTTTCATGCGTTTGACGAGCAAATTCACTGATAAATGCACGTGCTTTGTCCGTAAAATCATCAGCATTGATGCGCTGTTTGGCAGGTATCGCAATCGCAAGCAGCACCCCTGCTATCGTCGCATGAATCCCCGATTCCAGCACGAAGAACCAAAGAAATAATCCCACAAGCAAGTAAAAAAGGACACTTCGCACACCCAAAATATTGCCCACAAGTGCCAGTGTAAATGTCCCTGCGGCTGCTAGCAGCATCATTCCGTGAATCTCTGCGGTATAAAAAAGAGCAATGACGAGTACCGCACCCAAATCGTCAGCAATAGCCAATGCCGCAAGAAAAATCTTCAGCGCAAACGGGACGCGCTTACCCATAAGCGCCACCGCGCCGAGTGCAAAGGCTATATCGGTTGCCATTGGTATTCCCCAGCCACGTTCGGCGGGCGTTCCGCTATTGAATGCAGCAAATATCAGTGCCGGCACGACCATTCCACCCAAAGCCGCTATAACGGGCAATGCAGCTTTTTTTGCCGTAGAAAGCTCGCCCACGAGCAATTCGCGTTTGATTTCCAGCCCAACTACGAAGAAAAAAATCACCATCAAGCCGTCATTTATCCAGTGGTGGAGCGGCTTTGTCATCATGTCACTGCCGAAGCCAATGCTGAAAGGAGTCGTCCACAGGTGGTGGTATGATTCTTTGAACGGAGAATTAGCGAGGACCAAGGCAATAATCCCACAAACCAGCAACAGTAGCCCGCTTGAGGTTTCAGCATGAATGAACATCTCGAACGGGTGCTTGATGGTCGTTAAGATACGTTGCGAGAGCCTGCTTTGCGAGTGTCTTTGTTGCATAATCGTAGCGAATGAATCAAAGCATTAGTGAAGAAGTTTGTGCGCACGTTTCTTTATCATGCCGCCTTTGGTGTCTTTGATGCTCGACATAACGACAAAGGCAAGCGGGTCAATGACATCAATTTCCTGTTGGAGGCGTGAGACTTCGAGACGAGTAACGGCAGTGTAAATAATATCAATTTCCGTATGTCCTTCGCCCCGCTTGCCAAAGCCACTTTTACCAGAGTAAATCGTTACGCCGCGCCGAAGCGTGTGAATAATCATTTGCCTGATTTCCTCGCTACGGTGAGAGATAACCGTCACGCCGGTATATTCTTCAATACCTTCCAAAATAAAATCCAGCGCTTTGGATGCCGTGAAATAGGTCAGCATTGCATAAAGAGCCGTCTCAATACTGAGTAAATATGCCGCTACCGAGAAAATAACAACATTAAAACCCAGAATGACATCACCAACGCTCAAACCGCCTTTGCGCGTCAGATAAATTGCTAAGATTTCCGTGCCGTCTATCACCGCGCCGCCACGCACCGTGAAGCCGATTCCCACACCCAAGAAAAAACCGCCAAAGACCGCAATAAGCAGTTTATCGTGGGTAATAATCGGAAATGGCAAAACGGCAACAAGACACGCCAGACCGCATATAGCAAGGGCGCTTTTGAATGCGAATGCCTTGCCCATTTGGAAATAGCCTAGCACGATAAACGGTGCATTGACGATAACTAAGAGCAAAGGCAAGTTCAAACCAGTGACTTCGGCAATGAGCAAGGAAATACCCGTCACACCGCCATCAATAAAATTATTCGGCAATAAAAAACCTTCGAGTCCAAATCCCGCAAAAAGTATTCCCAAAGCCACGAATACGGCATCCTTGAAAATATTTTTCAAGACCTTTCTTCTTTGGAGAACATTTTTTGCTCTCTGATACCGGGAGGCAGTCTTGCTCGTACGCTCCGATTTCTTGAGCATATTTATGAGAATGGGATACATCGTTCACTCCGTTCTTTAAGGTGAGGGAGGTTTTTTTGAGAGGAATTTGCGCATATAGGGTATGGCGTTACGCTAGATCTTCTCCCAGATGATGTTTTTGTGGGCGGTGGAATATCCAAAAAATTATCGGGAATACCAAAAGCGTTAGCACGGTCGCCGTCACTAAGCCACCAATAATCACAATGGCTAAAGGCTTCTGCGATTCAGAGCCGATACCGGTTGAAATTGCCGCCGGCAGCAAACCAATGGAAGCCATGAGAGCGGTCATTACGACAGGGCGCGTCCGCACTTTGATGGCGGCGAGAATGGCGTTGTCAAGCGGCATCTCTGCTTTAATATTCGTGTGAAATTCCGTTATCAAAATCACGCCGTTTTGAATACAAATCCCGAAGAGAGCTATAAATCCCACACCAGCCGAAATCCCGAAGTTAATGCCCGTCAGGTGCAGTGCGATAATGCCGCCAATCAGCGCAAAAGGAACATTGGCCAGCACAAGCAGCGAATCTTTCATATTGCCAAACATGATGAAGAGCAACAGAAAAATTGCCACGAGGCTCACCGGAACGACCTCGCCCAAACGCTTCGTGGCGCGGACTTGATTCTCAAATTCACCCGTCCAGCCGATACTGTACCCTTTCGGCAATCGAACACGCTGCTTTACGTTTGCTTGCGCCTCGGCAATGGTGCTTCCCAAGTCACGCCCACGCACGGAAAATTTTACACCGATGAACCGCTTCGTATTGTCGCGGTAGATAAACGCGGGTCCGGTAATTTTTTTTATCGTACAGATTTCTTTCATCGGAATTTTACTGCCACTGATCGTCGGTACTTTCAAATTAGTAATGTCTTGTTCGTCTTTGCGGTAGTCCTGCTCATAGCGGATACGCACGTCGAACTTGCGCTCGCCTTCGTATTTTTGCGTTGCTGTTTTGCCTCCGAATGCCATCTCCAGCACCGCCTCTGCGTCCGCAATCGTTACGCCATAAACTGCCATGCGCTCTTTGTCCAGCATCACGCTGATTTCGGGCTGCCCGACGTTCCGCAATATCCCTACATCCTTGATACCATCTACTTTTTGGATGTTTTTGATAACCTCATTGGCGAGTTCATCCAGTCTGTCCAAATCATCACCGTAGATTTTGACGGCATTAGAAGCATTGATGCCAGCGACCGATTCAGCAACGTTGTCAATAATCGGCTGTGAATAGTTATAGACAATGCCTTGATATTTCTTGAGCTTTGTGTCCATTTCTTCTACCAAGCCGTCCATCGAAATCTTGCGTTTCCACTCGTCTTTGGGCTTGAGATTCACCTGCATCTGCACGTAGTAAAAGCCGCTAGGGTCGGTTCCGTCATTACTCCTGCCGGTCTGTGAAAGTACGCCGTTGACCTCCGCAAAGGATTGGAGTTCTTCGCGGAGCGTTGCGACCATTTTTACCGTTTCGTTCAGACTACTGCTCATGGGCAATTTTGCTTCCACCCAGAGTGCGCCTTCATTCAGTTGGGGCAGAAATTCTGTTCCTAAAAACGTTGCAGAAAAGAAGGTTGCGAGCAGCAATACGAGTGCTGCGACCAGCGTTTTTTTCTTGTGATGAAAGGTGAACAAGAAACCACGCTCGACGATACGATTCCAGAAGTTCACAAAGGGGTTGTGCTTCTCGCGGACGTTTTTATTGAGGAGAATGTGCGAGAGTACCGGCACAAGCGTCAGCGTGAAAAGAAGCGCACCCAAGAGCGCAAACCCAAGTGTGTACGCTAGAGGAGAAAACATTTTCCCCTCGACTTTTTCAAAAGAAAAAATGGGCAAGAGCGCAGTAATAATGATGAGTTTGGCGAAAAATATCGCTTTGCCCATCTGTGTACCGGCATGCTTGATAAGTCCGCCTTTTGCAAGGCTGTTGAATCGCTCCATTCCTCGCTTGTGTGCCACATGGTCAAGCGAAACGAACAGCCCTTCGACCATCACCACCGCCCCATCTATGATAATACCGAAATCCACCGCTCCCAGCGAGAGCAAATTTGCGCTCATACCTTTCAACTTCAGACATAAAAAAGCGAAAAGAAGCGAAAGGGGTATGATGATAGATACAATCAGCGTTGTACGCCAATCCGCCATAAAGAGAAACACTACCACAGTTACAAGCACAATACCCTCTACAAGATTGTGCATGACGGTTGTAGTTGTAAAATTCATCAAATTATCGCGGTCGTAGAACGTTTCCATCTTCACATCGGAAGGGAGAACACCAGTATTTAGCTCCTCTATTTTTGCTTTTACTCGTGTCAGGACTTCTTTAGGATTTTCATTCTTGCGCATGACCACGATACCCTCGACTACGTCATCATTATCGTTCAAGCCTACTTGCCCCACTCGTGGAAGCGAGTTTTCATGTACTTTCGCAAGGTTTTTAACTAATACGGGATTGCCGCCCATCTCGTCAACAATGATGTTTTCAATGTCTTGAATAGATTGCAAAAGCCCGATGCCGCGTACCACATACGCTTGACCATTTTTTTCAATCACATCGCCGCCCACGTTGAGATTGCTTGCACTGATAGCGCGAAACACTTCCAACGGCGTAATATCGTACTTCGAGAGCAATCCGGGGTCAACGCTGATTTCATAAATTTTTTCCTGCCCACCGAAGGCAACTACGTCTGCCACTCCTGCCACAGAGCGCAATTTGCGGTCAATGACCCAATTCTGAATCGTGAGTAGTTCGCGTGTGTCGCGCGAAGGACTTGTGAGCACATAGCGAAAAATTTCGCCTGTTGGTCCGTAAGGCGGCTGCACATCCGGCTCTACGCCATCGGGTAAGAGAATGCTTTGTAACTGGTTGTTTACCTGCTGCCGAGCGAAAAAGTCTTCCACATCATCCTCAAAAATGACCTTGATGACGGACAAGCCGAACATCGTGATACTGCGGACGCTGGTTTTACGCTGCACGGGATTGAGAGCAATTTCTATGGGTGTGGTTACAAATCGCTCAATTTCCTCAGCGCTACGTCCGTTCCATTCGGTAACGATGATAATTTGTGTATTGGTAACGTCGGGAAACGCCTCAATCGGCATAGTGCGGAACGCAATGATGCCAGCCACCACCAATACTCCCACCCAAAAAAACGTGAAAGCACGATTTTTGAGGGAAAAGGCAATGATATTACGAATAAATTTTGTCATAAGTAGTGTGTCTTTGGGTAAGCAGTGTTTGTGTAAGCGAGGCTTTGTGCGGCATTGTTAGTCGTTCAATGCGTCATAAATCAGGAGCTGCCCCTTTGTGATAACTTGCTCGCCAGCTTGCAAGCCCCCACGGATATACGACGTTTCACCGACTTGGCGAAAAATCTCAATTTGCCGGGTTTCGATGTGCTCACGGTCTTTGAAGACCATCACGAAGTATTTGCTTTTATCGAAAATAATTGCCCCCGAAGGAATAGCAAGCATCTGGGTTGGGTCGGTGTGCGTGATGCGAATCGTAGCCCGCATTTCGGGCTTGAGCAAAAAGTCTATATTCTTGAGTTTGATGCCTACCTTCATTGCTTTGGTCGTAGGGTCAATAATCGTATAGATTTTGTCCACTTTACCTTGAAAGACTTTATCGGGATAACTCAATGTTGACACGAAGGCGTTCATACCTAGCCCGATTTCGGAAATATCGCTTTCATTCACATTCGCAATCGCTGAGACTTCGCTAATTTCGGCAATATCGAAGACGTTATCGCTGCGGTCGCTCCGAAGCTGCATATCTTGATTGATTTTCTTCTCAATCACAAAGCCACTAATAGGCGCGACAATTTGGTAAATCGCCCCGGGCTTCATATTGTAGATGTTGTATGTTTCTTTCACGCGCGTCAGTTGAGATTCGGCTTTCTCACATTGGCTTTTCGCCTCAAGTACGTCTTTTTCTGAACTGAGCTTTCCGGCAAAGAGTTCCTGTGCTACGCGGAGATTGTTGCTTGCGACAACGACATCGTTTTGCGCATCTTTAAGTTCTTTTTCAAAGCCCGCGACTTCCGTGCTGCGAATTGTTGCCAAAAGCTGCCCTTTTTTCACATAATCACCAAGCGCAGCATAGACGCGCTGCACACTGCCACCAACAATAGGAAAAACCTCAATAAGTTTATTATTGTCCACCGTAATTTTGCCGTAAAATTTGAACTCACTTCTGAGGGAATCGTTCTTTACTGCGGCGGTGTCTATGGTTTGGAGCATCGTATCGGTCAGGACAAAATGTTCCTGTGCCTCATGGTCATGGGATTTGCCCGTGCAGTTCGTCAAGAGGAAAACAGCCAACGATGCAAGAGGGATAATGCGAACAATGATTCTATGAAAAGTATTCATCAAGGTTGTAAATGAAAAGTGTGTAGGTCGTTGTGTCGTTATGGTGGCGAAGCCTAAAAGATTGTCACTGCCGTTGCCAGATTCAAGTCTTCACAGGCTTCGGTAAGATTCTTGCGGATTGCGGCTATTTGCACAATGCTGCTGGTATAGCTTTCGATAAAGTCCGTGAATTCCAGTATCGTGACGTTGCGGCGCTGAAAATTTTGCAGCATCCCGGTATAAACGGCTTCAAAATTTTGCTCGGTCTCAGGGCGAATACTTCGAATATTGCGCAGTGCTTCTTGGTATTTTTGATATGCCCATGCGACCTGATTACGAGCATCAATCGTTTGAGCTGTCTGTAAGCCTCTGGTTCTTGATAGTTCTGCGCTGGCAATGCCGATGTTTCCTTGATTTCTATTCCAAAGAGGCAGCGTCACACCGAGCGTGAGATTCACTTGATTCAGAAATGCTCCGCCGCGTTGGTCGTAGTTTGCTCCTACGGTGACATCGGGCAAGGCGACCGATTGTTGCAGAGCAAGATTGGTCTCGGCTGCGCGGACTAAAGCGGCTGCCAGCGCAACGTCGGGGCGATTACCAAGAGCGAGCGATTGCAAGGAATCAGTGCTAAAAGGGAGCGATTTTTGATAGATCTCCGTTTCCGTTGGAAGCGGCACGGGCGCAATATCTATTGTTGTGGAGAGCAGTGTTTTTAGTTTCTTCTGTTCTTCAATGACATTTGTATGCAGGGCAGTACGATTATTTTGCAACGCCAGATACAGCGATTGCAATCGAACAAGGTCTTTATACGGCAGATTTCCTTTGGCGGCTTGGTCGGCGTAAGCGGTGATGAGCGTGTCGAGTTGGACGAGTTGCTGAGTGACACTTCTGAGCACGATTTGGTCGTAGTAAAGGGCGAAATATCCCGTGCGCAGTTGGTATTTCAAGGTGCGCAGGAGGTCTTGAAACTGTAATCGTGCTATTGCCGCATTTGTTTTAGCAAGTTCGATTTCATTGCTTTTTTTGCCACCAAGATATATAAGCTGCTGAATAGCAAATGCCTTTTGCCCGTCTGCACCAATATCGAATACTCGATTATCTTGTGGATTCAGGGCATTGAATTCAACCGAAACGAGAGGATTTTCCCAGAGTGAGGCTTGAATCGTCCGTGCGTCGGCGGCTTCGATAGAGAACTGTTCTGCGAGCAAGATGAGATTGTTTCTGAGAAATACTTGCTCACATTCCTGCAAGCTCCGAGGCGGGGGTGAGATAGTTTTTTGAAGAGTAGTGTTATTCTGCGTTTCTTGGGCAAATATACTATGTGTGGAGTAAAAAGCATTTCCAATGACGATGATGGCAATAAGTAAAACTTGTTGAAGATTCATGTTGTCGTGGGTGTGAGAATGGTAACGGAATGAGATAGAAATATCGGGAGCGGGGGAGTTGACTTGCCTCCGTCCGAGGAGTGCCAATTATTATTTCACTGTCAGCGTATTATTGCCGGTATTAAATTCATTTTCGACGACTTGGTTGTTTTGAGGGTCAAGTATCCACTCGCCGTCAACCACAAATTTGTATTTATACGAGCCTTGTTTTAAGCGAATACGGCATATCCACTGGTCTCCCTGACGAAAAAATAAATGCCGACGCGAACTCCAATCATTAAAAGTACCGGCAAGTGCAACCGTTTTTGCGGTGTTATATCCTTTCAGCGCAAACTCGACATTTCCTTCTTTGCTTGGGAGTAAGAGAACGGAATTATCCTCGCCATATTCATTTTTCGTCGTCAACGTGTTGAGAGGGTCACGCATGGGTTCACCATCCACCCAAAAGCGATATTCGTAGTATCCGGGATGGATATTAAGGCGGCACGTCCAGACCGTGCCGGATTTAGTCGGCTGCTTGGCAAAGTAGTGACGCTCCGGGTTCCAACCGTTGAACGTGCCGCCTACTGCCACTTTTTTCGCATTGCCGTAACCATTAAGAGTGAATTGTGTGGAACCGCTAAGACTCGGAATGACGAGAAACGAATTCGTATGCCCCGCCCCATCATCCACCGATTCAGGATTTGCAGGGTCAAGTTTCCATACGCCATCCACGATAAATTTGTACGAATACCCCATTGGCTTCAGAGGAAGTGCAGCAGTCCATTCGTTACCTTTTCTCATCATCGGAGTTGCACGCGGATTCCAGTCATTGAACGTTCCCGCCAGATAAACAGCACGGGCATCGGGAAAGCCGGAAAGCCGGAAGGTGAATTGCTGCACTGCGGGTTGTGGAATACTCGCAACGAAGTTATAGCGTTTTGTGACGTTTTGCCCCGTGGTCGGTATCGGAACGATATTGGTCATGCCGGAAGCAGGCTCGACCCAGTATTCATCGTTGACAAAGAACTTAAATTCCCATTGTGTTTTCTTCTCAAAAATGCTGTACGGCACACGGAGTTCGTACCAATAGGCATTGATTTTGTTCATGCGCCATTCAGCCACAGACCACGCATTGACCTCACAGCCAACGGCTACGCTGGTGATTCCCAGATTTTCGATTTTCTTCACTACGCTCTCGCGGGTGCTGTATTGCGAATACAGCTGTGGCTGAAATATGAAAACAACATTTTCTTCCTCCATACGATAGCCCATGTTGTCTTCAGCCGAGAGACATTCCGGCAAAAGTATGCCCAAGCACAGGCACTGCATGACCACGCAAAATGCAGCCGTGCAAACGCCGCCGCGTAGCACGAAGCTACGCGTCAAAGTGTGCAGAATATGCAAGCGCTTTAGTACGAAAAATCCCATAAGTGGAGTTCTTTTTTTCGGAAGTTAATCACCGTTCGGCGATACCGCAGAAATGGCTGTCCTAGTAAGCCATCGAGTTTTACATCGAAGGTTTCGTTTGTTTCACGAATATCAGTCAAAAGCGTTGTTTGGCTGACGTACGAGGCTTTGCCCAAGCGCATATCTTCAACACGCCCAAGCCACGCATCCAAAATTGATTTTCCTGAGCCGCGCAAAGGAATTTTTTTATCACGGATAAACGCTTGTAATATCGTGGAATCAAGCGTATTTGATAATAAATTAAATTCTGCTCCTGTGTCAATGCCGAAACGAAGCGGCTTCTGTGCTATGGTTGCTTCCACAATAGGAACGTGTCCTTTATAGGAAAAGGGAACAATATACTCCGGGACTTGATAATCCGCGTCGTATTCAATTCTATTATTCTCACTGTCCAATTTGTACAAGACAATGCGGTTATCATCATAGTCCATCAGCATTTCCAGTTCGCGAAACACCTCGAATCCAATCAAGCCCAAAATACTATCGGTCGGGCGACGCTCTAAGTGGCTCAGGTCAACAATGTGGCAATTCAGCGTCTTAGCCGTAATGCCGCCCCATTCAAAGGAATTGACGAATGCAGTCCGCACCTCGCCAACGTCACCCGTCACACCTTTGACCTTCATAAAACGCAATGGTGAGCCAAGATGCGGAAAATATTTGGCATTTAATACTAAAAACGGCGCACCACTATCCACGATGAAATACCCCTGCACACCATTGACTTTAGCTTGCACGACCATAAGTTTTCCCATTGTGCGAAATGGGATGGTGAAAATATTACTTTCGGGAAGAGTCTGCCGAAACGTCGGTTCTTGCCGGAGCGGTTCGAGCGAAAGAAACGCCAAGACCGTCGCAAGCGTGGAACTTTGCGCTGCTGTGGGTATAATTCGCGTTTGAGCGCAGAGATGCTGTCCAAAAGCAACTAATGTCATGACAACAAAGAGACTGCATTGGCAGAATTGGAGGCGAGGAGAAGTATAGAGGGATATTCTCTCATTGCGTCGCCGATGACTATATTGCGCAAGCGTCATAAATATCTCAAATGTACAACCGAGTGTTTTCTCTCAAAATTACTATGCAACTTCTGCAAAACACATCCGAACAGATGCAAATATAGCGTTTCTCAAGCAGCTTGGGAAACGCTATATCGCGCTATGTTCTATTTTATTCGTTTTTATTGCGGAACACTCTTTCTCACAAGAAAATACGGATATGGCATAGACAGGGAGGGAAGAAAATTTTGCGCTTATACCATGAATTGAAAAGCCGTTCTATCCCGTTGGGGAAATGGCAGAACGGCGTGAAATATACGTCTGAATGTGCATTTGGAGCGGCTTGTGCTGACCAATTGTGTTTAGAACCCAAAACCAGCACTGATGCCGCCCCAAATCATGAATGTTCCGGTAGCAGGAGCGAAGTACGGCGTTGCACCAATTTTGAAGTTAAAGCCGCCTTGCGGTGGTTGGATGCGATAGGCAATGGTCGAAGTGATAAT
>JANYDO010000129.1 GCA_025363605.1 Candidatus Kapaibacterium sp. | reverse complement strand
CCCTTTTCTACATCAAAACACCCGTAATCCGCAGCACTGCTGCCGGGATGAGACCGAGCAAAACAACTCCCGCGACGGCAATCGCAATCGTTACGCCCGCCATTCCGGGCTGTGCGGGATGTATATCTCCTGTTTCGTGGGAGCGGAAGTACATCGCAACAATAAGTCCAAGATAGAAATAGGCAGAAATGAGGCTTGCCAATATTCCGACGAGTGCAAGCCACGTGTAGCCCGCTTCAATAGCCGCCGTGAAGAGATAGTATTTGCCAAAAAAGACGGCAAAGGGTGGTAAACCAAGAAGCGAGAACATAAAGAGCGACATTACGCCCGCCAAGAGCGGGTGACGTTTTGCCAAGCCCGCATAGTCACTGAATTCCAGTTGTTTGCCGTATTCATGTTCTAGTGCCGAAACGACAATAAATGCACCCATTTGAGTAAAAAGATATGCTGCCAGATAGAACATTAAGCCGCTCGTGCCGCGTCCCGAACCTGCCACAATCCCCATCATCAGGTAACCCGCTTGCGCAATAGACGAATATGCCAGCAAGCGCTTCACGTTTTGCTGGGCGCAAGCGGCGATATTGCCGTAGAGCATGGAAGCGGCGGAAAGAATTGCGAGCAGATGCGTAATTTTGATGCTGTCCGGTCCGCCGTTGGGAATGAGTACACTAGCTAATTGAATGAACGCCGCAAAGGCAGCCGCTTTCCCACCCGTACTCATAAATGCGGTGACGATGGTCGGTGCGCCCTGATACACATCAGGCGACCAGACGTGAAAGGGAAACGCTGAGACTTTGAAACTAAGTCCGATAATGATTAAGCCCGTTCCTGCTAGAAGCAGAAGCGGCATCTGAGCGCCATAGCTAACGGCTGTGCGAATGGCACTATATTCCATTTTGCCGCCCGTTGCTCCGTACACAAGCGCCATTCCATAGACTAAAAATCCGGTCGAGAATGCGCCTAAAAGAAAATACTTCAAGCCTGATTCTACCGAAAGCAAATGATTCCGCATATATGCCGAAAGTACATAGAAACTAATGGACATCACTTCAATACCGATAAACGCTATAAGTAAATGGTTTGCGTGTGCCATAAGAATCATGCCGCTCACAGCAAAAAGCACCAAAAGGTAAAATTCATCAAATTCCCAGCCCATGCGCTGCAAGTATGGTCGCGCGGCTATCATCACCAAAATCCCGGATGCGCAAAAAAGCATATCGAAAAACGAAGGGTACATTCCTGTCGTTATCATCCCGTTGAATGCCGTGCCGTTCCTGCCCCACAGCAGCGCCGCAAAGGTAAAGACTATCGCCAGTCCTACGGTTGCGTATGGCATGACGATATTACTACGGTTCTTCGGCACGAACGCGCCCAAAAGCATCGCAGTAATACAGAAGAAAGAACTAAGCGCTATCGGCAATGAGTAGAAAACATCGTAGAGCATGAGGGCGGAAGAAGTATGAAAGTGAAGTGTAAGGAATAAAGGGTTGTGCGAGCAGCCTTTATTTTCAATGTTCTTTATGTGCTTCGTTTTCGACAGGCGCTTCAGCAGGCGCTTTGTGGAGCTTTTTCAGCGTTTCGGTATAATTGGTTTTACCGAACTTTGCTATTTCGAGTTTGCCCACAAGTGCTTTAGTGGATTCTTCCGAAAAGCGCATGAAGGTGGACGGATAAATGCCAATCCAAATCATCAGGATGGTTGCGGGTACGAGCATAACGAGTTCTTTCGTCGTCAGGTCGGTCATGCTTGCGCTGTCGTCATTCTTAAAGCCGCCGAAGCAAATGTCGTTGTAAAGTTTGAGCATATACATTGCCACAAATACGCCCGTTGTAGCGCCCAGAATACCGAATGACCAATTATTCAAAAATGGCGAGCGGAATGTGCCAAGCAGCAACAAGTATTCACCCACAAAGCCGTTCAAACCGGGCAGACCGACAAGCGAAAAGAGCGAAATAGCGAAGAATACCGCAAAAACAGGCATCACCTTTGCAATACCGCCGTAATCTGCCAAAAGCGTTGTGCCGCGCCGCTCGGTGAGCATACCAAGACACAAGAATAAGCCCGTTACCGACAGCCCGTGATTGAAGGTCTGAATAATTGCGCCTTGTACGCCTTCGGGAGTCATGGAGAAAACGCCCATGACCACTGTACCTAAGCTGCTCACAAGTGCGTAGGAAGCAAGGCGGCGAATATCGGTCTGCACAATCGCTAACATTGCGCCATAAATCACAGCCGCAGCGCCCAGCGCAGACATTACTTTGGCATATTCAAAGGACGACTGCGGAAACATTTCCAAGCCAAAGCGAATGAGTCCGTAAATACCGATTTTGAAGAGTACCGCCCCCACCACGACCGTCCCGACAAGCGGCGATTCGGACTGCACGTCCGGCAGCCACGTATGCACGGGGAAGAGTGGAACTTTGATACAAAAGGCGAGCATGAAGGCGAAGAAAAGCCATTTTTGGGTGTCGAGCGGAATCGTGGGTGCAATTTCGCGGAGCAAAAGAAGATTGGTTGTGAAATGCCCCGTGGTCTGCTGCACGTAGTAACCAAGCCAAATCAAACCAATCAGCATCACAAGCGAACCAAACATCGTGTAAATAAAGAACTTTAATGCTGCAAATGTTTTACGCTCACCGCCCCATACACCGATGAGAAAATACATCGGTATCAAAATTAACTCGAAAAAGACGTAAAAAAGAAAGGTGTCAAGTGCAGCAAAAATCCCGATAACGCCGAATTCCAGAAGCAATATTAAAACATAAAACTCTTTCTCTTGGCTCTTGATGCTATCGAAGCCTGCAAGAATCACCACTGGCATCGTGAGCGCGGTGAGGAAAATAAATAGCACCGACATCCCATCCACACCAATACGGAAGCCCGCATCCAGCGAGGGTATCCAGCCCTGCATGGTGAGCATTTGCATATTGGGATTGGCATGGTCGAAACGGAGAAGCGTTGCCAAGCCGAAGAGGAAGGCAATAAGCGACACTGCGAGAGATGTGTATTTGAGCGCTTTCTTAGCATCACGGCTGACAAGCAAAAGCGCGAGTGCGCCGATAAGAGGTGCGAAGAGCGTTGCAAGAAGCATAGTAGCAATCGGAATGTGGTTGTTAGACGGTAGAAGCGTTGATTGAACGGGCTTGCAGCGTACACTGCGCCCGCCTACGGTTCACGAAGGCACAATTTAGCAAAATCGCCGCGCTTGGCAAATTATTTGTCGTGAAAAGTTAGCGAAAAGACGGTGAAAGAGCCTCGCTTGGGGTAACACCTTGACGCTTTAATGTCCGCTTCCACCTTGTTTCACTGCCGCTTTGTTCCCATTCTGCACCTCTTTCACCATCAGCCACAGCCCTGACGAAATTGCCAGCGATACGCCCGCAACGATGAAAATAAGCGACTTGTCAGGTGCAGCTTGGATGAATTTCCCAATAAAAAGGCTTGCTGCGAGTTGCGGAAGCACGACCGATAAATTAAAAATACCCATAAACAGCCCCATGCGGCTTTTGTCCACCTTTTCAGTCATAATCGCAAACGGCAAGCTCACCACTGCCGCCCAGCCGATGCCAACAATGACCATGAGTCCGTAGAGCGAAGCGGCACTTTTGCCAAAGAATACGATACCGAAATAACCCACTGCCATAGCCGCCAGCGCTAAAAGGTGTGTCCGTACACGTCCCAAACGCTCTGAAATCGGCTCCAATACTGCAACGGGCAGAATAAAGCCCACGGTATTCAGCACCGCGAACGAAATGGCAATCACTTGTCCGATGCTTTGGTCGTCGGTATTGGCGGGTAAAACCTGCTTGGCGTAGGCGAACATATAGACGAACATCGTCTGTACGCCCAGCCACGAGAAGGCGTGCGCAATACAGATGCGAATAAACTGTACCATGTCGGTTGTGCCGGTGGGAATTGCTCCGGCATTGTCGGGTGTTGCTCCAGCTTGATTGAGTTCGCGGGATTCGGTGATGAAAAAGATTGGCACAATCGAAAACGCCAGCACGAGAAATGCGCCCATGTAAATCAAGGTATAGTTCCCAAGCCATGCGCCGATAAGATACGCAATCACGCCAAACATTCCCGAAATAGTCTGCATCCACGTATAGCCTTTGGTGCGCGTATCGCCTTCGGGCGTTACGTCGGCAATGATGGAGCGCGTCGGGTTAAAACTGACATTGATAGACAAATCCAGTAGCAGTGCCACCGCGATGCCGATAAACAAAAGATTGGTTGTACCAAGTGCCGAGCCAATAGCATCCACATTCGGCAGTGCAAAAAGCATCAGCGAAGCCAGAATGCCGCCGATAAGGATAAATGGTCGCCGCCGCCCACCCCAGAACCACGCATTATCGCTCACCAAGCCGATAATCACTTGTCCCAGAATACCCGCAATCGGTCCCGAAGCCCAGACAAAGCCAACTTCTTCGATGTTGAGGTGATATTTTGTACTCATAATCCAACTCAGCGCAGAAATCTGGACGCAGAGCGCAAATCCCATTGCTGTTGCCGGAAGGCTCAGTGTGGCGTAGAACATATTCGTCATTTTGCGTTGCATATCAAGCATAGATGCGTCTTTCAAGGGAGAAGTGGAATAAAGAAGTGGCAAAGAAATGAAGAAAGAATCAATGAACACACAACCAACAGCTACAAACCAAGCACGGGGAAAATACATACTTTCGCGGCTCTCTACAAAAAAAATCTCTTTGCTTGGTGAGGGATTTCGTAAATTTTCTTGTAACCATGCTTAAACGTGGGGCTTTTTTATAGTATCGAACTCGTACTGCCCAAACAGTTCCTTAGAACTTTCAACAATTCTTTTTCTCATTTTTCTCGTATCACCATGCTTCTCTCTCGCATATATCCCTCGCGCTTGCTTGCTTTTGCGCTTGTCGCGCTTGCTTCTCTCGCTACACTGACCGCACAAGATGGCGGCTGGACGTTTGGCAATCGTCTTATCGTACAAGGTGGTATCTCTACGCCTGTGGCAAATTTTGGTGCACTCCCCACCACGTTGCAAGATCTCGTTCCTGCCGACGGCAAAACCCCGCAAGGCGCAGCAACGATGGGCTTCACGCTTGGTCTGAACGATGTCTTCCGTTTTACGCCGAACCTCGCGCTCAGTGTCTCGCTGGATGCGAACTACAACGCTTTCAATAACGACGAAGCCGCACGGCAGCTGAAGAACAGTGTTTTAGGTACGAGCCTGAACGGTATAAGTCTTGGTGCATTTTCCTCGCTGCTCGGCATCACTAGCTCCTACAACGCGCAAGCGTACATTAACGGAACGCTCACAGGCGGTATTCGCTATGATTTGCCCGTGCTGGCGGGCTTGGTGAATGTCTATGGCAATGCGCAAGCAGGCTTGTTCTACGGCATTGCACCGCAGAGTGAGGCAAAACTTGGGCTTAATGT
>JANYDO010000123.1 GCA_025363605.1 Candidatus Kapaibacterium sp. | reverse complement strand
ATTTGCTACAACATTACTTTCCGATGGTTTCTATAACACCGCAAATGCCGTTGACCCGCCAATCGTAAACCAAACACTTCAAATTATTCGTAGAGCGGCATTCTATGGTAATGCCAGTGTCGACTATAAAGGCTTGTTTATTTTGAATGGAACCTTGCGAAATGAATGGTCAACTACTCTTCCGGCAGGAAACAATACGTTCCTATACGGAAGTGCGTCTGCATCGGTGATCATGAGCGAACTTCTTGGATTAACGGATAACGAAACGCTTTCCTTCTGGAAACTTCGTGGTTCATATGCAATAACTGGTCAGGATGCTCCAATTTATGGTACACAAACTCCATATAATCGCGCTGCTATCGGTGACGGCTGGGTATCAGGTGGTGTTACATGGCCTATCAATGGCACAGGAGCTTATAATCTTAGTCAAACTGTTGGAAGCCCGACCTTGCGTCCTGAAAAACGCTCTGAGTGGGAAGTTGGTACAGAAATAAAGCTCTTCTTGAACCGACTGAGCTTTGACGCTACATACTACAACACTTTGAATCAAGATCTTATTTTGACTGTACCCATTGCTTCTACAACAGGATTCTTGCAGCGACAAACGAACGCTGCTACTATGCAAAACAACGGTTTGGAAATTGCTATTCGTTCTACGCCGATTATTGTGGATGATTTTTCGGTTGACCTGAACATCAATTTCTCTACCTTTAGCAGCATTGTTAAAACACTCGCGCCGAATATCACCAGTTACGCGCTTCCGTCCGGCTTCGGTGTAGCGTATGCTATCGAGGGACAGCCGTATGGCGTTCTTAACGTGGGCAAATGGAAACGCAATAATCAGGGACAACTCATTATAAGTGATAATGCCGGAACCGGTGTTCCTGTTGGCTTCCCAATGGTAGAAGATACTTCTTCAGCTCTTGGTGCAAACATTCCAAACTTTATTGCCGGTATTACGCTTGCATTGAATTGGAAAGGTTTCCGCATTTCCGGTCTTTTGGACATCAAGCAAGGCGGCAAAATGTGGAATGGTACACGTGCAGCATTGAACCGCTTTGGAACGTCTGCTTTGAGCGGACAACGTAACCAACCCAATCAAAATATTGACGGCGTTATCGTTACCAATAACGTATTCCAAGGCGTAAAATCTAGCTCGGTTGACACAAAAGGTAACGGCGGTACGGCAAATGATATTGCAGTTGCAGGCGGCGTGGGACAAAGTTTTTATAGTGGTTACTACAATAACTTTGTGCAAAACGTCTTCGCTGAACCGTTTATCGAAGATGCCGGTTGGGTTCGTTTACGCGAAGTCTCTATCAGCTACCGTTTCCCGAAAGAGCTTCTGGAAGGAACGAATTTTGTGAAAAGTCTTGAACTCTTTGCTGTTGGACGTAATCTCTGGCTTTCGACCGCTTACAAAGGCGTTGACCCCGAAACCAGTCTTGCCGGCGGCAACGGCGCACAAGGTTTAGATTACTTCAACACTGTCGGTACGAAAACCTACTCGTTTGGTGTTCGTATTGGCTTCTAAACTCCTGTATTCTGAATCATTCCGATTCAATTCACAGAATTTCCATATTAACTGATTATCACAATGAAACCATTTCAATCTCGCATCAAGTCTCTTGCGCTTGTAGCGGTGGCAACGTCTCTGACGGCGTTTCTCGCATCGTGCAGCCAATGGATAGACACATCACTCAACACCGACCCTAACAATCCAAGCAACGTGAGCGTTACAAGCCAACTGCCTGCCATTGAAGGTTCGCTTGCTTTTACTAATGGTGGACAAATTAGCCGTTTTGCCTGTATGCTGACTCAACAGTACCTTGGTACTGACCGCCAGCATGCGGGATACTATGGGTATCTCATTACCGAAAATGATGTAGGTGGCTCTATTTGGGATAACTACTATTCGGTGGTAATGAAAAATGCCCAAAATCTTATCCAACAATCCGGAAGCGGATCTCCACACTATCGCGGTGCAGGACGTATTTTGCTTTCCTACGCTATGGCAGCCGTAACCGATACGTGGGGTGATGCTCCGTATTCGGAAACTTTTCGTCTTCAACGCGATGGCACCGGTACACTGACAGCAAAATTTGATGATCAACAATCAATTTACGCAGCTTTGCAATTGCAGTTGGATTCAGCAATTATTGACTTGAATTCCACAGTTAATGCTATTCCGTTAGATTTTTCTATCGGCGGTATTCCCGTTGATGCTGTTTATGGCGGTGACAAGAAAAAGTGGCTTCGAGCTGCATGGACTCTCAAAGCACGCTTAGCGCTCCATACCTCAAAACGTGTTGGCAATACGGCTTTGCAAAACGTACTGATTTACTTGCAAAAAGGGCTTCAATCAAATGCAGATAATATGCAGTTTGCTTTTGGAAATTCTGCTGCCACACCAAATCCACTCTTTGGCTTCATGCGTGACCGTGCCGATATTGACATCGGTCCCATGATGGAAAAAATGTTGAATTCGTTGAAAGACCCACGTACACCTGCTTTTGCAGCTGTTGATGTTGGTAATGTTAGTTCCGGGAATGGTGATGGCTTTGGTGCTTTAGTAGCAAGCAATAATTCGTCTGTTACATTTTTGTCGTATGCTGAAGCCAAATTCATCGAAGCAGAAGCAAATCAGCGTTTGGGCAATGCCGATGCTGCTCGCACTGCGTTCATTGCTGGTGTTAATGCTTCGCTTTCTGCAACAGGAGTTTCCGGTGACGATGCAAAGGCATACACAGACCAAGCATCGGTTGTGCCTGCAAGTGGTATTTCGCTTCAGCGCATTATGGAGCAGAAATATATTGCACTCTTTACTCAGCCGGAAGTATGGACTGATTGGCGTAGAACGGGTTTTCCTGTGCTTACTCCTGTTAGTGGTAATGCAGTTCCACGCCGTTTGCCTGTACCACAAAACGAGCGCTTGTACAATGGCGCAAACGTTCCTGCAAACTCAAACCAATCCCCATGGCTCTATACTCGTGTATGGTGGGATGCTCAATAATTGGTGTTTTGAGAAAAACAACGAGATTACTTTTCGTTATTTCTAAATAATAGGCGTTATTTTTGCATTTTTTTCAAAAAAATGCGCCTTTTTTCGACTAACATTTTTAATACTGTAAAATAAAGTGAAACTGGCGCGATAACAGAAATAATAGCATTAAAAAATGCCGTTATTTCTTCAAAAACGTCATTTATAGTCTTTTTTGCAGAAATATCAGTACAAGATAAAAAAGCTACTTTCGGCCACCGAAGGTAGCTTTTTTTATGGAAATGTGCTGTAAAGCGAATCCCCTTCACAAATTGACCTCTTGACAAAGTGCAGGTAATTGAGTATTTTGGCGCTGTAATGAGTTTTCCTTCTAAAGGTCGTCGAGGTAAAGTATTCAGAGTTCGGCGTTGATTCCATTCTCGGCATCCAAAATTTGTTCATCCTAACGGTTTAACTGTGAAATATTACGTGCTGGAGTTTGCGCCTTGTGCGCTGCGTCAAACGAATAACTACCACAGGAACCACATTCTTTTCATTTCAATCAAGGAGTTCTTTATGAACACTGTTGATACGCTTTTCAAGCAATCAACATCTCTCCTCCGTGTGTCGTCCGTGCAGTTTGCACGTTTGGCGACATTAGTTGTGTTTGGTGTTATGTTTGCCTTCGCCGGAGAAATCTTCGCGCAGGTCTCAGGTACGGTTAAAGACGATGCAGGTCCATTGCGTGGCGTAACTATCCGCGTTAAAGGCGGCACAAAAGGCGCTGTGTCCGATAAAGATGGTAAGTATTCCATCGCAACGACTGATGCCGACAAAGTTCTTGTCTTTAGTCTTATCGGCTATGCAAAAAAAGAAGTAGCGATTAATAAATCTGTAATTGATGTTGTGATGAGTCTTGATGTACAGCGTCTTGAAGATGTTGTCGTCGTAGGCTATGGCTCGGCTATCAAGAAAGATCTCACAGGGAGCATTACCAAAGTAAAAGCATCGGAAATTGCCGATGTACCTGTACCGTCATTTGACGCTGCTCTCCAAGGTAAAGCTGCTGGCGTTGTGGTAACGCAAGGCTCCGGTAAACTTGGTCAGGGTATGCAAATTCGTGTGCGTGGTGCCTCCTCCATTTCTGCTGGACAAGATCCTTTGTATGTACTTGATGGTATCGTCCTTACACCATCGGCTGGTGGTTTTGGTGGACAAGTTGCCCAAACCTTGAACCCACTTGCAGACATCAACCCTCAGGATATTGAATCTATAGATATTCTCAAAGATGCAGCCGCCGCAGCTATTTATGGCTCACGTGGTGCAAATGGCGTTGTTATCGTTACGACAAAAAAAGGCAAAGCCGGCAGAACTAGCATTAACGTTGGTTTTCAGCGTGGTTTCAGTTCTCCGACCAAACAGTTACAGTTCTTGAACACACAACAGTATGTTGATTATTATCGTCAAGCTGCGGGTAACTCGGATAAAATTGATGGATACGATACGAAAGATCCCGATTCCAACACCCAGTATATGGAAGGATATTTTAAGGATCAAAGTGCCGGGGCTTTTGACCCGAATAAAATTTCCTCTGCTCCGAACACTAATTGGGGCAAAGCAGTATTGCGCGATGATGCGCCAACAACGCAAATTGATCTTAATGTGAGTGGAGCAAATGAGAAAACATCATTTTTCCTCTCCGGTCAATACTTTGACCAAGAAGGTATTATTGTTGGGAATAAAATCACTCGTCTTTCCGCACGCCTGAACGTTGATCATACAGTTTCAGATATTTTCAAAACAGGCTTTAATTTTAACATTGCTCGCACACTCAATCAGCGTCTTCCAGGTGATAATGCATTCTCCAGCCCTCTTCAGGCTGTTGCTCTTGCACCTATGACACCGCTTACCGATCCTTCTACAGGATTGCCCGTAGGCACGCCGCCGGGTGATATTAACATTCCAGTGTACTACAATCCTCTTATCAACATTGGCAACTCATATCGTAATTTCGTTGTGATGCGTAACCTCGGTAGTGTCTTTGGCGATTTGAAAATCGTTGATGGTCTTAAATTGCGTGGTCAAGTTGGCTTCGACATTTCTACGCAAACAGAAGAGCGCTGGTATGGCTCAAACACACGTCGTAACAGTGGCTATCCGCTCGGAGCGGCTGAAAACTACAACCAACGTGTAGAAAACTTTACAACAAGTTTGGTTGCAAACTACAATAAGGTGTTTGATATTCACACGATTGACGTAATCGCCGGTACGGAATTCCAACAATCACAAACAAAAAATAGCACACTCGTTGCGCAGGATATGCCTTCGGACGCATTTAAGTTAGCGAATGCTGCTGCGAAACCAGTTATAGCAACCGGTTCGCAACAAGATTTCTCGTTTGTGTCCTATTTTGCACGTGCGAACTATAAATTTACAGACCTTTTTCTTGCGTCGGTAAGCGCTCGTATTGACGGTTCTTCTCGTTTCGGTGCGAATAACCGCTACGGGTTCTTTCCAGCTGCATCGGTGGGTGTGGTACTGACAGAATTGGAAGCGTTGAAAGAAAATGAAACGCTCAGTTTCTTGAAGGTTCGTGCCAGCTATGGTCGCACAGGTAATGCGGAAATTGGTAACTTCCAATCGCGCGGTCTCGTCTCGGGTGCCGCACCGTATGGTGGCTCACCCGGTACACGTCCATTCCAATTGGCAAACCCCGATTTGACATGGGAAACCACCGACCAAGTTGATGCCGGTATTGATTTTGGTTTCTTGAATAATCGTATCACTGGTGAGATTGACGTGTATCAGAAAAACACCAGCGGTTTGCTTTTGAATGTGGATGTTCCCGGTACAACTGGTTTCCGTACACAAACGAAAAACGTAGGTAGCCTTCGTAACCAAGGTATTGAGTTTGTGTTTAACAGCATCAACATCAACACCGAAGACTTTACGTGGAAAACAAGCCTGAATTTTGCTTCCAATAGCAATCTTGTTCAAAATCTGCAAGGTCAAGTTCTTCGTGGCGGCATCACCGACTTGCCAAGCCGTGCCGTCGAAGGTCAGCCGATTGGTATTTTCTATACCCCTGAGTATGCCGGTGTTGACAAAACGAATGGCGATGCGCTCTGGTACAAAAACACCAAAGATGCAAATGGCAATATTGACCGTGCGACGACCAAAACATATTCACAAGCTACGCCCATCTATGCCGGAAGCCCATTTCCAGCATGGACGGGTGGTGTAACAAACACCTTTACTTACGCTGGTTTTGAACTTAGCTTCCAATTTAATGCGGTCATTGGTAACAAAATCAACTTCTATGGCGTAGGTCGCTACTCTTCAGCAAACGGTCGCTTTGAAGACAACCAAACCGTTGACCAGTTGAACTCTTGGAGACCAGACAACACGAACACGGATATTCCGCAAGCACGTTTGTTCTATAACAACGGCGCTCAAGCATCTACTCGCTTTATCTATGATGGCTCGTTTGTTCGTTTGCGTACAGCGACGCTCGCGTACAGCTTCCCAAAAGCAATGGTGAGTGAAATCGGCTTAAACAGTCTTCGAGTGTTTGTGAATGGTTTGAATCTTCTGACCTTCACCAACTATAAAGGTTGGGATCCGGAAGTAAACTCTGACGACTTTGTTAGCAATATAGGTCAAGGTATTGACTTCTATACTGCTCCACAAGCACGTACGATTACTTTTGGTATCAATGTCGGATTCTAATCAGTATTTTTCAACTTCTGTTGATTTTCCAACAAATTACCAATGAATCATTAAGGATTCTCAAATATGAAAACTTCAAAAACAATTAAATTTTGGTTTAGTGCTGTTGCCGTTAGTGCTACAATGATAGTAGCCTCGTGCGACAGTCTATTGAACATCCAGCCGGTGAATCAGGTGGATGCTTCACAATCACTTCTAACGGGGCAGGGCGTTCAAGTAGCGCTCACCGGTGCATATGATGGCTTGAGTGGTCGTTATATCTACGGTGGCGAGCCGTGGGTCTATGCTGACCTTTTGGCTGATGACAATGAAGTGCGTTTTGCCGGAACATTTGCATACATGGATGAGGTTTGGCGTAAGAGTATTACAACGTTAAGTACCGGTTCATCCGAGCCGTGGTTGACCAGCTATGACGCTATTAACCGTGCGAACACCGTTCTTTCGGCATTGGATAAACTTACGGCTACAGATCGCCCGACCGTGGAAGGTGCTGCAAAATTTATTCGTGCAGCAACGTACTTTGAACTTGTGCGTTCTTTCGCAAAAACATGGGGCGATGGCGATAACAACACGAATCCCGGTGTACCTCTCGTCTTGACCCCGACGAATGTAGTAACCAGTGCAGATAATATTGCGCGTGCTTCGGTTGCTGCTGTTTATGCGCAAATTATCAGCGATTTGACGAGTGCAGAGACCTTACTTCCTGCTTCGAGCAATGGTATTCGCGCAAATAAAGCTGTTGCTGCGGCTTTGCTTTCACGTGTATATCTCATGCAAGGCAATTATGCTGCTGCTCGTGATGCCGCAAACCGCGTCATTGCAACAGGAACATACAAACTGGCAGCAAATTTTGGTGATGCGTTTGATGAAAGTACCGGTGCATATTCGAGTGAAGTGATGTTCCGTATTTCAGTCACCGAACAAGATGGTGTGAATCAGCAAAATGTTTTCTACGCACCTGCCAGCTTTGGCGGTCGTGGCGATATTCGTATTCAAACCAAGCACACCGCACTATATGATGCAGCCGATGTTCGCGGTAAATTCTTCTATCGCGGCGGTAGCAATACTTACACAAGTAAATACCGTTTCCAGTATGGTGACGTTATTGCTTTCCGTATTGCGGAAATGTATCTGACACGTGCTGAATGTAACGCTCGCTTGGGTACTGAAGTAGGAGCTACCCCTGCTGCCGATGTAAACCTTATTCGCAAACGTGCTGCCTTACCTGACTTGGCAACACCGACAGTGAACGATATTCTCAAAGAGCGCAAGCTAGAACTTGCATTTGAAGGACATCGCTTACATGATTTGAAGCGTACTCGTTCTACCATTGGCGCAGACAATCTTTCGTTTAGTTCCAATCGTGTTGTCTTCCCGATACCGCAACGCGAAATTGACGTAAACAAAAACCTCGTCCAAAACCCCGGCTACTAAGCCATTACGTTTTGTTTGACATTCAAGCCCGAAGCCTCACCGCTTCGGGCTTTTTGTTTGTCCCTTCGCTAGAAAAAAGGAAGAATTGAAATCAAGGTTTGAGAAAAAATGTCCGTAAATGAACAATCTCTGTTCACAGGCGGACAGTTTGGGTTTATTGTTGGTGAGGGGAATTATCTGAAAGCCGCATCTGCACTGCTATCGTGAAATTGGCATAGGCATTGGAAGAGCATAGTACATTGGTACAAATCAAATTTAGTGGTTCTATATGTTTTCAATTTCTTCTTGAAAACATTTTCGCAATATCCATTTTCCACAAATCTATTCGGAGCCTGTACAATGAATGCCTTTTCTGTCCATCTACCAACAGCTTCAGAAAATCAAAATGTTGAAATTTCGGTTAAAGTGAACGGCGCAACACTTGATTTTCAGTATCGTGTGGAG
>JANYDO010000120.1 GCA_025363605.1 Candidatus Kapaibacterium sp. | reverse complement strand
CACGAAATTAACAACCCTGTGAATTTTATTTCCGGTGCAGTCAAGCCCTTGAAGCGCAATGTGAACGCCATTACGCAACTTTTAGAGCAGTATAGCTCCATTACGCCTGAAACTCTCACGGCAGATGCTCTGCCGCGTGTGCAGCAGCAACTCCGCGAGATTGCCGACTACAAAGATGATATTCAGATGGAGACGCGGCTGAAACAAATTGATGATTTGATAGGTAATATCGGTGTCGGAGCAGATCGTATTTCGGAAATTGTCAAGAGTCTGCGCACACTCTATCGCCCCGAAGAAGAAGCGCTCAAAACCGCTTCTGTCCACGAAGGTATTGATGCAACGATAAAATTACTCTACAACCAATCGAAATATCACCATATTGCGATTCAAAAAGACTACGGCGCAGATGTGCCGGATATTCTTTGCTATCCGGGTCCGATGAATCAAGTCTTTATGAACATTTTGCATAATGCTATTCAAGCCATCGGTGAGAAGGGCGAAGTGCGCATTACCACAGCATTACAAGCAAATAACCCGAAAAACGTCGTTGTCTCAGTACGCGACACCGGACGTGGCATGAGCGCCGAGACACTTGAACACGTCTTTGATGCGGGCTTCACTACCAAAAAGGACGGCATGGGCATTGGTCTGGCAATATCGAAAGATATTATCGAAATCAAGCACAAAGGTAGTATTAGCGCTACCAGTGAGCCGGGCGTAGGTACGGAATTTACGGTCGTCCTTCCGGTGGACGGTCCGCAAAGCGTGAGCTAACTATCTTTTCGCGCATTCTTATGTACACTGAAGTAGCGTTCATCATCAAGCAGATGAAGCGACGGAACGCGGATTATCAAGACTGGTGAGGATAGTAGAGATTCTCTGAAAGAATATAGACTTGAATTCAAGAGATAACGCATTCTGAAAATCCTGATATATCCTTACAATCCGCGTTCCATTTTCAAGCAGAATCATGGACAAGCGTAACTTCAATTATTTGGCAACAACAACTATCAATCATTCTCAACACTTTCAGCGATATGAAAACTTCTAAACCGGTCGTACTGTATCTGGATGACTTGAAAGAACAGCTCACCAATTTTAGTGCGAATTTTTTCGATGTCTATAAAGTCCACACTGCTAATACGACGCAGGAAGCCCGCGAAATCTTGAAGCAGCACCCCGTCAATGTGATTCTGTCGGACTATACTCTTGTGGAAGCGGGCGAAATCACGAACGGCGTGGACTTCTTTGAGTCTATCATGGCGACGCACCCGAATCCGATTCGGATGCTGATAACGGGGCAAGGCGATAAAGAAGTGGCTGTGAACGCAATCAACAAAGGGCGCGTATTCCGCTACATCGAAAAACCGGTCAACGATGAAGAACTGAAATTAATTATTGATGGCGCGGCTGCTTTGTTTTTTGCAGAGGAGCGCTATCGGCAGCTTTTGGCAACGCTGGAAGACAAAGTAAAAGAGCGCACGACAAGGCTTATCGAACTCAACGCTGAAAAGAACGAGTTTTTGGGCATCGTCGCACACGACCTCAAGAACCCGCTCGCCAATGTGAAAATGTTTACCGAACTTATGCACAAAGAAGTGGAGACGCTTTCCAAAGACGAAATCAAGGAATACACCGGCGATGTGCTCTCGGAAACCGACCGTATGTTCACTCTGATTACGAATCTGCTGGACGTGAACAAGATAGAGCGCGGCTTCAAGGCAAATCCTATCAAATTCGACCTTGTAAGCCTTGCCGAAGCTATTGTGGATAACTATCGTTCGCGTGCCGAGCAGAAAAGCCTCACGCTGCATTTTGAGACGAAAACTCCCAAGGCAGAAATCATGGCAGACGAGGTAGCCTCTATGCAAGTCGTAGAGAATGTTGTTTCTAATGCCGTCAAATACTCGCCGAACGGTGCAAATAAGAATATTTGGGTACGCGTTATGCCGAGTGCTACGTCGGTGCGCTTAGAAGTGCAAGACGAAGGTCCGGGCTTATCCGGCGAAGATAAAGAAAAACTCTTCGGGCATTTCGCACGACTCTCGGCGCAACCGACAGGCGGCGAACATTCGACGGGATTGGGGCTTTCGATTGTCAAAAAAATGATTGAGGCAATGAACGGCAAAATCTGGGTGGAATCGGAAAAAGGCAACGGCGCAACGTTTATTGTGGAGTTTCCGATAGCGTAATTGCGCAGTTGGTGATGAAAATATTGCTGCGAGGCGTGTTTCAATAACAAATCTTTTTGCTGTTATGTCCAAGCGTACAACCCCCAAAAGCTATTCCGACTATACGCTGCAGCATTTGCGGGAACTTTGCGGTATAGACAATACCCGAACACGACTGAATTTGCTACAAGAGACCGTAGAGCCAAGCAATCTGTTGTTGCAGATTTTAGCACGAAACCAAGCGCTGCCCATCAATACCGAAAAAGCACGCTCCGAGCTACTCATTACGCCGGTGCTGACGGAATGGCTTAGTCAAAATCCGCAAAAACTACAGTATTTCTCCGGTAATACTTTTGATGTCGATCCCCAAAGGGCGCTCAAAGGGCGCTGTGACTTTCTTTTTACAAAGCGTCTATCGTTGGATATTGTTGCGCCCGTGATTGCTGTCTTTGAAGCAAAAGATGATAACGTTGACAATTGGTATGCGCAGTGCGGTTCGGAAATGTTCGCCGCACGGCTGTTCAACGAGCAGCATAATGAACCGTATCGGATTATTTACGGCGCTGTTACCGACGGCTATGAATGGGTATTCCTGCGTCTTGAAGACACGATGCTTCACATTGACGCGGAACGATACTACTTACGTAATCTTTCAGAATTGCTCGGTGCGCTGCAAACAATTATGAATTTCTACCAATAGTTACCACCCTGCGCAAGAAATCTTTGCTACTACCAATCTCTCGTTCTCGCCGCCAATGGACGCATCACCACAAGAACCGCATGAAATTCACCTCGCCGAAGTTCCGTTTCTCGTTGTGGATGTGGAGACGACGGGACCAAGCGGCAAAGAAAATCGCATCACCGAGATAGCGTGTATTGTTGTGCGCGACGGGGAAATCATCGAAGAGTTTTCGTCTCTCGTGAACCCGCATCAGCACATTCCCTCCATGATTGCCCAAATAACGGGCATCTCAAACGGAATGGTCTATAACGCGCCAGAAACCGATGAGGTGATGCGCAGGCTGCGTCCGCTCTTTTCGCAGCCCTACGCAGTCTTTGTGGCGCATAACGTCGCTTTTGATTGGTCGTTTGTTTCCCACACCTTTGCGCGAAGTGCTTTGCCCATTGCGGCAGAAATGCCACGTCTCTGCACCTACAAACTCGCCAAGCGCCTTTTTCCCAAGCGTGTGAAACTCAATCTCGGTGCACTTGCCTCGTATTTCGACATTTCTATTGCCAATCGCCACCGCGCTCACGGTGACGCTTTTGCTACGGCGGAGGCATTCGTGCGGATGCTAGACATTTTGCAAGAGCAGTTTAATGTGCAAACGCTTGACGAATTGCTGACCTTCCAAAACAAGCGGCTGAGTAATTTCAAAAAAATGCCGAAATCTATCCAAGCACTCCAAGAACAGATTCAGAACTTGCCCGATGAGCCGGGCGTGTATTATTTCCGCGACCAGCACGACGCGATTTTGTATATAGGCAAAGCAAAATCTCTCAAAAGCCGCGTCAGTTCTTATTTTTTGCCGTCGGCGCAGCATACCGGAAAAATCAAAGACCTTGTTAAGCAAGTGCGCGATATTCAATGGCAGACCACCGGCACGGAACTTTCGGCGTTACTGCTGGAATCCAAAGAAATAAAGTTCCACAAGCCGCAGTACAACACGCTTATCAAAAAATATCGGCGCTATCCGTTTTTGCGCTTGGGTGCGCCCGGACACGGGCAAGCTACGCCGGATGTAGAATTGAAGAGGCTTGATGTGCGACTTGAAATTGAGGACGACGGCGCGGAATATTTTGGTCCTTTTGGTTCGCGGGGTTCTGCCGAAGCCGTGGTGGATATTATCAATCGCACCTTTGGGCTGAGAAAATGCAACGAACCATTCACGCCTAGTGCTGATTTTACGCCCTGTTTTTATCATCAAATCAAGCGCTGCCATGCTCCATGCGCCTTGCTCCAAAGCCGCGAAGACTACGAACGTGAGACAGACACCGTCCGTAAATTTTTGAGCGGTGAGCGCATCGGTATTGTGGCAGCGCTGAAGACCGCAATGCAAGAGAGTTCCGAGCGTTTGGACTTTGAGGAAGCGGGGTTGCTGCGGAATCGCATGAAAGAATTAGAGCGTATTTTCTTCCGGCAACGCCAGATTTCATCGTCTATTAACGAAAATAATGTTATTATCATTGTCCCTACCGAAGAGCGCGATAAAAAGGTGGAGGTGTTTTTCATACGGCACGGACGCTTGCATTTTCAACGCTTAGTGGGCAAAAAACTTCCGGTGAAGGAATTGGAGCGTGCTCTCGGGGCGGTCTATTTCGACGGCACGGACGCACCGCCACATTCGCGCAAGGAAGAAATTGACGAAATTCGTATTATTGCCAGTTGGATTTATCAACGCCGCAACGACGGTATTTTCTTGTATATGCAAGGCAAAACGCCCGCCGAAGCGCTTGATGAACTTGCCGAACTGCTCTACAAAGCACTGTCCACGCCGCAGACGTATAGTGTGGCGCAAGAAGAATTTCCGTAATATTTTTTTCTATCATTTGCATTCAACCCCAAAAATGAAATCGTACCAATCTTCTTTGAGAATCACACTCTTCTTAGCGTGCATCATTGTTGCCGCCTGCGCTTCTGAGAATTCCGAGGAAAAGCCCATCAATAATGCCGCTATGACGCGCACCGTTCTCTTCACACTTCCTTCGGAACTGATAGCGCTCAAGACGGATATTCGCCGCATTGACCTTCGTAAAAGTGGCTATGAAGACGCACTTGTGACGGTGTTTCCGAAGGATTCGATGGGGGCGCGTATTGGATTCGAGACGCTTCAAATCTTCGAGTACGACACGACGAAACAGGCGTTTGCACTGGCGCACCAAGAAAAAGTGTACTATGGCAAGTCGTTGGATGTGCGTGATATAGACAACGACGGCACGTCGGAAATTTGCATCCAGACCGATGGTGGCGGAAATAGCGCCATAGCAAGCAGAGGGCTAACCATTCTCAAAAAACAGCAAGGAAAATACCGCCAACTGGTTGGCTTTGATGCCGGAAACCCTGAAATTATCTCACTGCCGGGCAAAGCTCTTTCCTCCAAAGATACGGCGAAATCAGTAACCGCCGTGCTGATGAGTGACGAATACTGGCCCGACTATCTGCCCCGTACCGAAGCCGTGACGGTTATTGATTCGGTCGTCGTGCTGGCGCAAACGCCCGAAGAAGCGAAAGCTCTCCGCTTGCAATTCTTCGATGACCACCTTGCCAAAGCGCAGCAACGCTACACCGACGCGAAGAACGTTCTTCAAGCAAATCGTAGCGAGCAAGCAATTTGGAGCGTGTATAGCGAAGCAGTGGCTGTTCTGCGCCTGATGAGCAAATCTTCTCGTAGTCAGAATCTTACGACCTTTATTGCAGCCGAACGCGCCTACTGGCGGGCAATGTTGCCCACACGCCTTCAGCAAGCGCTGGGAGATGTCTTGTCGTCGCGTCAGGAGCGCTAACATCGGTAGAACGTTTACACAAAGAAAAGCCCCACTTGACTTCATATTTGTCAAGCGGGGCTTTTTTATGCTCTATTGATATATTTAATCATCCGTCGCCGGATTTTTCACTTCGACTATAACGGTACGGCAGTAGAGACGGGCTTCGGGAAGCTCGTTGTTCTCATAAATAAGCGGCTTAGTTTTGCCTCTTCCTTCCACCTTTATTTCACGCACAACCCCGGCTTTATCCAGCCCAAGTGCTGCCTGCACAGATTTAGCACGGTCGGTAGAGATTTTAAGATTCGCTTGCTCCGAGCCAATAATATCCGTGTAGCCCGTAATGACGACGCTGGATTCAGGTTTCAAGCGCTTTTCCGACTTGATGAACTCCACAATTTTTGCATTGCCTTCTTCCACTTTCGACGAACCGAAAGGGAACAGAATCATGCTGTAACGGTCTTTCTCTACGTCGTTGGAGCGTTCACGTTTTTTCTTTTGAATCGTGATTTGCTGCACAGGCATAGATAGACGCTTCGACTTCAGGTTCGGAATCGTCGGATAGCGCACTTCCAGTTCGTACGTCATTGGTACAGTATCGAGAGGAATCGCATTTTTTTCTTTGTTAATTTTCCAATCAACAACCGGCTTAATAGTTCCTGCCGCAGAAATCGGGCTGCGGAGCGCTTTAGCGCGTTGTTTGATGCCAATGCTCCACTGCGCAGGATTTTCGTCTTTCGGGGGGAGTTTGCTGTAAAAGCGGATAATGGGCGGCGTAGCTTCGCGCAAGGTGTCTTGGATAAAGACCGGCTGAATCATAGACCAAGCGCCAGTAATTTCCACGCGGCGGTTTTCCGCTTCTGCTTCGAGCGGACTTTCTTTTGAGTTCGATGGCTTTTCGGGTAAATCTCGACTTTGTACCACAAGGCGAGCGGGATCTATTTTCCAGATATTTTGGAAATAATCTTTCACTGCTTGTGCGCGGCGCGTGGACAAATCTTTGTTCCCTTTTTCTGGACCGACATTGGCATTACAACCGGTGATAGTGATAGTCTCAGTCGAATTCTTCAGGCGATAGCCGATGATATTCAAAATATCATAATAGACCTCAAGCGTTTCGGTATTAAAGAGGCGTGTCGTGCTATAACTTTCAGCACTCACATCGGTCATGAGTTTATAACGTTCGGGAATAGCGGCAGAGTTGTCATCAAAAAAAACATAATTCAAAAGCGGATGAATTTGCCGACTGAGAAATTCATCCACGCGGATTTGGACGACGGGTACTTCTACGCCGTTTGCTTCCACGCCAAGAGCGCGGATTTTGGGCTTGCCATCATCTTCGTCTTCATCTTGCGCCCTGAGGAGGGGCGCTGTTATCAGAAAGCCGAGCGCCAAAATGCAGAAAAAACGCATGAGTCGGCGAGAGAGGTGGTGTTGTGTCATGGGTATGCTCCCGAATAGAGGGGAAAAACAGGATAAAATTGATTGTTGCTTGCCTTCAACGATACGAGCAGAAAGAAGAGTAGGTTACGCAAACAGATATTTATGTAAAAAATCCCGGTACAAACTACGTGTGTGCGCTCGCTACCGCTAGAGATGCGAGAATTTTTGATGAAAGCCTGCACGCTTTTACGCAAAAAGTCTCGGTAGCCATTGGACAAATACAAAATCGGTAAAAGTTTAAGAACGTCAAAGCCCGACGGAATTTTTTTTCTGTCGGGCTTTGATACGTTTTCATCGGACGAAGCGTTGAATGCTTAGTCTGTCAAATTATTTACGCTGAGTTCTGCGACGTAGTTTTCCGCGCCCGGCACTGGATGGTTCGCATTGTATGCGTCAATCGAGGGCTGGTCTTGGGTTTTGAGGTATTCTACGGCGGAGAGAACGATTTTCTTCGCTTCTTTGTCGAACTCAATGACGCGGAGCGGCAAGTTTTCGTCAACGCGGAAGAAATCGGCAATGTTTTTCACGGGTGCGAAGGACAACTGCGAGGTCGGAACGAAACCGTCAACGCCCTGCGGCAATTCGACGATAACACCTTTTTCGATGATGCGCACGATACGACCCTGCGTCTGAACGCCCACGCGGTAGTCTTCGGAGAAGACATCCCATGGATTATCACGTACTTGCTTGTGTCCAAGCGAGATACGGCGTTGGTCGAGGTCAATGCCCAAAATCACGACATCAATTTCTTCGCCTTTTTTCACAAACTCACCGGGGTGACGAATTTTCTTCGTCCACGACAGGTCGCTAATGTGAACAAGACCATCCACGCCCGGCTCCAATTCAACGAATACGCCGAAGTTGGTGATATTACGCACAGCACCACGGTGTTGCGAGTTGACGGGATATTTTTGGAGAAGTTGCTGCCACGGGTCAGGTGTGAGTTGTTTCATACCAAGCGACAATTTCTTGCCGTCGCGGTCAATGTTCAGAACGACTGCATCAACCATTTGTCCCATCGAGACGAACTGCGACGGATGCTTGATGTGTTCTGTCCACGACATTTCGCTGATGTGGATAAGACCTTCGATACCTTTTTCGATTTCGATAAATGCACCGTAATCGGTAAGGCTGACCACTTTGCCTTGTACTTGCGATTGTGGTTCGTATTTCTCACCAATGGTGTTCCATGGGTGCGGTGTGAGTTGCTTCATACCAAGCGAGATACGGCGTTTGTCCGAATCGAAGTCCAGCACAACGACTTTAACTTTTTCGTCGAGTTGGACGATTTCGGACGGATGCGTAACGCGTCCCCATGAAAGGTCGGTGATGTGGACAAGACCGTCCACGCCGCCCAAGTCAATAAATACGCCGAAGTCGGCGATAGCTTTGACGTGACCTTCCAAAACGAGACCTTTTTCAAGGCGCTCAAGAACTTCTTGGCGTACACCGGCAATTTGCTCTTCGAGGAGGACTTTGTGGCTGACGACAACGTTTTCGTTTGGATGATTGATTTTCACAACGCGAACGTCAAGCGTGCGGCTAATCCATGCGTCGAAATCGCGCACAGGCTTCACGTCAATCTGCGAACCGGGCAAGAATGCGTCAATGCCCATGAGGTCAACAACCATACCGCCTTTGATGCGGCGCAGAATTTTCGCTTGTACAATGTCTTGTGTTTCAAACGCTTTATTGATGCGTTCCCAAACGCGCATGAAGTCAGCACGGCGGCGCGAAAGCACCATTTTACCGTCGGCATCCTCAATATTCTCAAGGAATACCTCGACTTCATCTCCGATTTTCAGTTCATCGCGGTTGGTGAATTCGGAAAGAGGTACTAAGCCTTCCGACTTAAAGCCAATATCAATTGCAACTTCGCTGTTGTTAATGGCAACGATACGTCCGGTGATGATTTCATTTTCCGAGATGGTCGAGAGTGTTTTTTCAAACATACTCGTCAGCAGAACCGGATCCATCATCTCGAAATCAAAATCGTCATCCATAATGGATGTTACGGAATATCGCTTGTGCATAGCCGTTGGCTTCTTTCCGGCTGCGATTGCCATTTGTTCGTCGGCAACCGATGACGTTACTTGCTCAGACATTGAGTCCTCCAAATCGCATTGCTCCTTGGTTTCGACACGCCAAATCACGTGTTTCAGAAGGTGCGATTTCGTGAAAAATTAGTGATAGAATTGTGAATTGATAAAGGCTATTAAAATACGATTTTGGGAGGGATTGTGCAAATTTTTTTGCCATCTGCTGCATAAATTTGTACGTCTCAAGCATCTTGGCAAAATGGGTGTTTGTGCGTATCTTTGCGCGTCCTCTCCACCATTCTCTCGACTTTATCACACTGTCTTTACATTTATGCTCTATTTTTTCGCTCGCTATATCGAACAAACCTTTGCACCGCCGGGCTTCGGCGTATTCCAATACGTCTGGTTTCGCTCGGCTGCTGCTGCTATTACGGCACTTCTGATTAGCTTCATTGTCGGACCGCGTATTATAGCGGCTCTCAAGCGCAACCAAATTGGGGAACAGGCAAAAGTCGAACTTGCTTCTACGGGTAATCACGTCAACAAAGCCGGTACGCCGACGATGGGCGGTTTGATTGTTCTGACGGCACTCCTTCTGCCAACGCTCCTTTGGGCAAATGTGCTGAATCCCTACATCATTCTTATCGTCCTTGTTACTGCGTGGCTTGGCGTGGTGGGCTTTGTGGATGATTATCTGAAAGTCATCAAGAAATTCAAAAAAGGCTTAATTGGACGCTACAAAATCATCGGGCAAATCGGTATCGGCTTGATTGTAGGCATAAGCATCTTTTTCTTTCCCGAATGGTTCGGCGCAGCATTCGCAAAGGTCAACACCGTCACGACAGTCCCCTTTGCGAAAAATATCAATTTCGATTTTGAATGGCTCTATATCCCAATGGTGATTTTTGTCATTACCGCCACTTCCAATGCAGTTAATTTGACCGATGGTCTGGACGGCTTGGCTATCGGGACGGTCAGTATCTCGGCGCTGGCGCTGTCACTCATTTGCTACGTTTCCGGCAATGCAAAATTTGCGAATTACTTGAACATTATCCACTTGCGCGGTTCGGATGAACTGACAATTTTTTGCGCAGCTCTCATTGGTGCGGGCTTGGGCTTTATGTGGTTCAACTCCTTCCCCGCTCAAGTCTTTATGGGCGACACGGGTTCGTTGGCGCTTGGTGGAGCCATTGGCGGCTTGTTCATCTTGGTCAAAAAAGAATTTCTGCTGCCGATTTTGGGCGGGATATTCTTTGCCGAAACGGTGTCCGTGATTTTGCAGGTAACGTATTTCCGCTATACAAAGCGCAAGTACGGTGAAGGACGGCGACTCTTCAAAATGGCACCACTCCATCACCACTTCGAGAAAAGTGGTTGGCATGAAGCGAAGATTGTATCTCGGTTCTATATCATCGCAGTTCTTCTGGCAATTATCACGCTGGCGACGTTTAAGATTCGGTGATTTTTTAAGTGTGGCCAGGCAAGAAGTCTAGCAAAAACACTCGTGCTGCTTGCACAGAGTGTTTTTGCGAGGTTTTTCTATTTGGTAAAATCTTTGCACCAACGTCTATTGGCTCCGTGTTCTTGTGAACACTTTTTGCACCGTGTCTCAGTTGCGCTCAAAACTCCAGCGTTTCAACTTCTTTCCCCTTGCGCAAGACCGCGCTACGGCGTGTTCCGTTGATGCTCACATTCACCAGATTCGTCTGGTCGTCGTGGATGTCGTGCAATGCCGTATTGGACACGAGTAGTCGCTTCAATGCCGGTACATTTTGTACTTCCAGATAACACCATACTGCGTCGCCTTCGATTTCCCGCCCCACAAATGTCCAGCGTGGAAGCGCCTTCCCATCGGCTTCTACGCGGAAATGATTGCGCAGATATTCCTCAATTTTCGCAGCTGTTTGCTTCGGATTTTCCTTTGCCGAGCCGATATAGAGTTGCGTTCCGGTTGCTTTGCGAATCGCTTCTTCGAGATCGTCGGCAAAAATTTTGCACGCAATCTCGAACGAATGTGTTTTGGGGTTCAAATCTATGGTCGTAATACTTGCGTGAATGGGATGACGCGCAAAAGCGGGAGCAACTGCTAGGCTGACAACAAAAAAAATAAGCGCATAAAAGCGCAACAGTGAGGTGTTCATAGAGGAAGTGTGGCTATATTTGTGGAATGTAATGTCAATATTGTTGTTCACTACTTTTGTTCGTTTTCCATGACTATTTGTTCGTTCTTCACTCATCATCGTCTTTCCATCTGCATTTGTGCGTTTCTTCTCTGCACAAGTTTAACGACAGTAGCAAAAAGTCCTGCGGAAGCAGACTCTACGAAAAGCGCTTCGCGGCGAGACATAGGAGCTACTATCCTCAGCGATGCCGGAATTGCTCTTGCTGACGCAGGTGCATATTTCACTGCTCCTTTACGCTTTTCTTCGACGGACTGGCTCATTGCCGCAGGAACACTCGGTGCATCTGCCGCGCTTATGCCTGCCGACGAGAGCCTCAACACGCTCATGCTGCGCAATCACTCACAAACCGCCGATGTCTTTGCCGAAGCCGGACGATTCTATGGAGAACTTGCCGTTGGTGGCGGCATCGGAGCTGGTCTGTACGTTATTGGTTTGGCATCGCAAAACGCAGATGTGCGCGTCACGGGCAGACTTACTCTCGAAGCATTAGCATACGGCGGCGTAGTCAATATCGCGCTCAAATTTCTCACGGGGCGCAGCCGCCCATATCTGGAAGAAGGTGCTTTCAAATTCCGACCTGTGCAGTTCAATACCGACAACACATCGTTTCCTTCAGGACACGCGACGGTCGCCTTTGCCGTATCGGCGGTCTTGGCGGAGCGTATCGGCAATCCGTGGGTCGGTGCGGGTTTGTATGCAGTTGCCTCGCTCACGGCACTTTCGCGGATGTACCAGACAAAGCATTGGGCTTCGGATGTGCTGCTGGGCGGCGCAATTGGTGCTGGCGCTGGCTTACTTGTGACGCACTTGGAACGAGAACGTGCAAAGAGCGTCAGCGCGGGCGAACAGTTATTCATCTATCCTACGCTCACAGGGATTGGACTAACGTATAACTTTCGGTAGAGTTAGCGTTTGGTAGAATTCGCGTTTGGTGTTGCTTGCATTTGGCGGCGCACACAAAATTTTCACCGCGCTTGAAATTCCATCCGCAAGAGTGTTTCTTCTTCTTGAGTAAGCTGCCGATTCCGGCGCGACATGACAGTTCGAGCCAGTTCCAGAGCCCTGTCCAATTCAAAGGTTGGAGAATCTGCAAGCCCGCCCCACGAAAACGACGGTACAAATTTGTCCGGCGAAGGCTCAAACACATTTGCACTAATGCCGGTTACCGTGCCGGTATTGAAGGAAGTGTTTATGGCGCTTTTGGTGTGGTCGCCCGCCAAAAGTCCGAGCGATGTTACGCCCGTCGAGATTTCTTGCGCTTTGTCCGGCGAGAAGCGGACGCGAATCGTACCGTAGTTATTTTTCAAATCCGAAACGTCCGTGCCGGCACCAAGATTCACCCATTCCCCAATAAACGAATAGCCTAAGCAGCCGTCATGCTGCTTATTGCCAAAGCTCTGGAAAATGGTATTTTTTATTTCTCCTGCTACTTTTGAGTATTCACCAAGCGTTGTGCCTTCGTATATTCGCGTACCAGCTTTGATAAGCACATTGTCGCCTATGAAGCAAGGACCAACGACGGTCACGTGCGGCTGAATCTCTACATTGTCGCCAATGATAATCGCTCCCTTTGTGGCATCCAGAACCACGCACGGTGCAATCTTCGCGCCCGCTCCAACGCTGATATTTTCGGGGCGTATAGCAAAAACGCCGGGTGCAGAAAGAGTCTCAGCATTATTATTCTGATTATTCTGGACAAAAAATCGCGCATCGTCTCGAATCGCACCGGCATTGAGCGCAAGTGCATCCCAGAGATAGGATATGTGCCGCACGTCGGCAATTTCTATGGAAACGGCTTTTTCATAGACAGCAGTCGTAAAGGTGGTGAGTTCGTCAAGCGTGGGCAAACCTTTTTCAGCGAGAACTTCCTTTGGAATAAATGCTCCAAATGGCGCGCCATTACTGGTAAAGACAAGCGGATGTTCTAAGCCGTGCGCTGTATAGATTCGCTCAATATCATCGCCCAATGTACGCCAGAGATGCTCGGTCGGCAGGATATTTCCTCGCATCACAAAAACATCCTCGCCCATCAGCAACCCATCGGAATCAAATCCAGCGAACCGCGCATGAAAACTTGCCAGATGCGGCTTGCGTTCAAGCTGGGAAGCGTGAAAAAGCAAGCGTGAGGTTGGAAATTGGCGTTGCACCTTTTCAAACAATCGCAAAGCACCGCATCGCAGTTCAAAACTGGGATGAAGGATGCTGAAGGGATACAAGTTCGACGAAACTTCTACGGATGCGGATACATCTGAAGCGCCGTCAGCATCAAAAAGGATAAAAGTATGCGGGTTCATAGCGTAAAGAAACAGCAAGCCGCCTGACAATCGCTCATGGAGGCACATCATCAGGCGGCAAACGAGTAGTTATTCAACAAAACTCAGCCACTTGTAGGAATCAAGACCATTTTGAGTAATGTCTGCCATACGAGTTTTGAGTTTTTGCGTGATTTCGCCTTGTGTGCCGTTGCCGACAAGCTGCTTGTCCACAGATTTCACCCAGTTGATTTCAACAGCAGTTCCGGCAAGGAAAATTTCATCGGCAACGTGAATCATACCGCGTGGAATCAAGGTTTCTTTGACCTCAATAAGCAAATCTTTTGCCAACGTCAAAATCGTATCGCGCGTAATGCCCAGCAAGAGCGAATCGCCAATCGGCGGCGTGTAGAGAACGCCGTCATAGACCACGAACACATTCGCACCGCTAGCTTCCGAGACATTACCGTAAATATCAAGCGTCAGCGCCTCGTCGTAGCCGTTGCGGATGGCTTCCATTTTCATCAGTTGGGCATTCATGTAGTTACCACCTGCTTTGGCAATAGCCGGCATAGTGTTGGGCGGAAGGCGATTCCACGAGGATATGCAGACGTTTGCGCCGCGCTCTGCCGCTTCGCCCAAATACGCGCCTAGTTCCCACGCTGCTACGGAAACCTCGACAGGACACGGAAGGGGGGAAATTCCCATTTCGGCATAACCACGCCACGCCACAGGGCGCAAGTACGCTGACTTGAGGTTATTGCGTCGCAGTGTCTCCTTGCAGACTTCTTCGATTTCGTGCGCACTGTACGGCATTTCGGTATGATAAATTTTCATAGAGCGCTCTAAACGCTTGATGTGCTCAGGGAGGCGGAAAATTGCTGTTCCTCTTTTGGTGTCGTAGGCACGAATCCCCTCGAACCAGCTTGTACCGTAGTGTACAACGTGCGATAGAACGTGTATTTTGGCATCTTGCCACTGGACAAACTCACCATTCATCCAAATCCAACCACTTGTAGGGAGTTTCATAGAATATTGTGAAATGTAAAAAAAGACAAATTTGCCATCTGAAGCCCACAAAGTAACGAAATATGGGGTAAAAATCCAGTAGAAATCACTTGAAAAGATTAGGTGTGCGAGAAAAATGCCCTTTCATTATCGCACGCGCTTCCGCGTCGCCTCGCGCTTGTCCGCCAAGCGTCGCTCCACGTCGCCACGCCTGTTGGAAGGTGCGTCCACTTGTGCCAGAATTGCCTCCTTGTTGGCAAGCAAATACGCCTTTGCTGCCTCGTACTCATTGGTGATAACACCCTCCAGAATAGCAGTCTCCACCGCAGTCTTCAAGATACCGATTGCCCGCGAAGCAGGTAAGTGGCAAAGCGTCATAATTTCCTCGCCTCGCACAGGCGATTGGAATGCCATCAAATTGTCGCGCTCCCGCACCACAAGCGTTTTTTGATAGACCAATTCATAATTCTGCAAATACTCTTCGGCACGTTTGGGATTCTTGGTTGTAATATCCGCTCGGCACAGCATAAACAGGTCGTTGAGAGCCGTTTCGCCTGCTTCTTCCGCTTGGACAATAAGCCGGCGAATAGCAGAGTCGGTTACTTCCTCGTCCACCAGTGCCATCGGGCGTTGGTGCAAGCGCACAAGCGTTTTGACGTATTCCAAGTGGTGCAAGGGCAATTTCATTCTGCGAAAAATTCGGTCTTGCCAGCGAGCGCCCAATTCCTCGTGTCCGTGAAACGACCAACCTATACCGCTCAGAAAGCGTTTTGTTTTGGGTTTGGCAATGTCGTGCATGAGCGTTGCAAAGCGCAACCACAGATTGTCACTGACCGCAGCAACATTGTCCACCACTTGCAATGTATGATAAAAAACGTCCTTGTGCCGATACGCATGCCCCTCCACCCGCTTCAAATCTACGCCTGCCAGTGCATGAACTTCGGGGAAAATATGCTGCATGAGTCCCGTGGTAAAGAGCAAACCCATACCAATACTTGGTTTCGGTGCAGCCAGCATTTTGAGAAATTCGTCCGTGATACGCTCTTGCGAGATTATCGTAATGCGCCCCGCCATTTCTGTCATTGCGACCATTGCGGCATCGTCCACACGAAATCCTAGTTGTGCGGCAAAGCGGGCAGCCCGCATCATGCGTAAGGGGTCGTCGCTGAAGGTAATGTGCGGGTCGAGCGGGGTGCGCAAAAGCTCGCGCTCCATATCGCCCTTCCCATCGAATATATCCACCAAAACGCCATATCGTGCGGAGTTCAGGCACATTGCCATAGCATTGACCGTAAAATCACGACGGCGCAAATCGTCCTCGAATGTCCCTTCGCTGACAATCGGCTTGCGCGAATGGGGCGTATATTCTTCTTTACGTGTGCCGACAAACTCGCAGTGGTATAAGCCCGACGGCGTATGCACGGGCACAAGAGCAGTACGGAAGCGCTCATAGACAACTGCGTGTGCGTTCATGCGCTCGGCAAAGCGTTTGGCAAACTGCACCGCATCGCCGACGAGCGTAAAATCAAGGTCTTTTCGAGGGGACGAGCGTAGCACGTCGCGTACGTAGCCTCCCACAACGTAGAGTTCTACACCGCTTTCATCGGCAAATGCACCGACTGTTCGCAAAAGATGTTCGTCAGAAGAAAGTAGTTCCACTGCCTGAAGAGATTAAATGGTGGTGCAGATTAAATCGTAGTGCAGATTACACAAGCGAGAGCTTCATCACATCATCGCTCACGCCTGCTATAATCAGCGTCATAGCGCCATCCAGCACCGTGTCCGCGTGCGCCGGAAATTGCATCGTTTCGTCGGGGAGCTTGATGGCAAAGATAATCACATTGTAGCGCTGGCGTATGCGGAGCGAATCAATAGTCTGTCCGATAAATTCGGGATAATCGCTGACGCGAAGTTCTTTCACCGAAACGTCCAGCGCAATGCGCCGCGTCACAAGTTCAAAGGAATCAATGACATTTTGCTGCAAAAGCATATGAGTCATCCGCACGGCTCCAATTTCTTGCGGAGAGAGTACAGCATCAGCGCCGGCGCGTTTGAGTTTGCTTTGGGAGGAGTATTGGTCGGCACGTGCCACAATGTAGAGGTCGGACTTTAGCCCACGCGCAGTGAGCGTTACGAAGATATTGGCGGCATCACTATCAAGAGATGTTGCCAGACCGCTCGCACGCTCAATTCCCGCCTTGAGTAATATTTCTTCATCCGTTGCATCCCCGATGATACCGACGATTCCGACAGCTTGAATTGCTGCTAATTTTTCGTCATCCTGTTCAACTACAACGACCTGTTTGCCAAGCTCTTGGAGTTCTTTTGCTATCCGGCTGCCGGAGCGTCCATAGCCACAGATAATGTAGTGGTGCTGCATTGCGCGAAGTTTTCGTTTGTTGATGCTGTTGGTAATGAGTTCGGGACGCAAAAGCGATTCTACCAAGATTGTCAAGGAATACGCAGCAATGCCCACCCCAAAAAGGATGAAGAGTATCGTGAACATCCGTCCGCCCATTGAGAGCGGATGCGTCTCCCCGTAGCCGATAGTCGTAACGGTTATCATCGTCATATAAAGCGCATCAAAAGCGCTCCAGTCCTCAACCAGCATATATCCGCAGGTTCCGGCAAGCGGTATAATTGCCAGTAATATCAGCGCAAGCCGAAGTTTCTTTTCCAGCAGCAAACGCGCTATTCTCTCAATAGTCGGTAAAAAGCGCATTACAACGCTTTTTTCAGGAATGTGACAAATTCTGCTTTATCGCGGGTAAATGCTTTGGTCGCTATGACCGTGCCGTCGGGCTTCAGCAAGACATAGAGCGGCAATTCGATAGAGCCAAACTGCTCTAATTGACGCTTTTTGTGCGACAGATACGGCTCCTGCTTGCGGTCGGTGAAAAGTTGCACTTTGACCATGCTTCCCATAAGTGCTTTTACCTCAGGCACAGGGAAGACATTGGCTTCCATCCATCGGCAATTCGTACAGGTAAAGCCTGTAAAATCAATAAATACCGGCTTACCTGTTCGCTTTGCTTCTGCCAAGCCCGCATCGTAACTGGTAATCCATGCTTCCGACGCTTGATTGCTGAAAGGTGCGTTTGCTCCGGCGCTTTGTATCTGTACCCCGTCATTTGGCGCTTTTCCAATAATACGCTCATAGTCCATTGGCGGCAAGAATGCGTCCAGTTCGCCGAGTTTTTTACCGATTAAGCCGGCAATAAGGTAGAACGTCAGCGACGCAAAGATAAGCGCAATCACGGCTCGTGGTGTGCCGATGCTTTTCACCTCGCTGTCATGCGGGAAGCGGAACACGCCCAGTACGTAAAGGGTAATCATCACGGCGCAGCCAATCCAGATTGCCAAAAAGACATCCCGCGAAAGAATACCCCACGCCCAGACTAAATCGCTATTGCTAATGAACTTCATAGCGGCAGCGATTTCCAAAAAGCCCATGACTACTTTCACGTTGTTCATCCAACCGCCCGCTTTCGGTAAACGCTGCATGGCAGACGGGAAGAGCGCTAAGAGTACAAACGGCAACGCAAAGACCGCCGAGAAACCCGCCATACCGATAAGCGGATAGAACCATTCACCGGATGAAGCCGAAATGAGCGCCGCGCCAACAAAAGGTACGGTGCAGGTGAAAGAGGTAATCGAAAAGGTCACCGCCATCAGCACAACCGCTCCAACGCTTTCGCCGCTTCCGGCAGCATTGTTCATGCGGTTCAGCAGCATATTGGGCAGAGGAATTTCAAATGCGCCGAAAAGATTGAAGGCAAAAAGAATAAAGATAAGCGCCAAAGCCACGTTTACCCAAGGGTTAGCAGCAAAGTCGGAAATACCCGTTGCACCAAAAATCAGCGACAAGAAAAATCCAAGCGCCGTAAAGGTAAATACAATGCCAAGCGCATAGACAAGGGAGTCACGAAGTCCGCGTCCACGCTGCTTTTCTGCTCGCTTGGTAAAAAATGAAACGGTAATGGGTACCATTGGGAATACACACGGCGTAAGCAGTGCCGATGCGCCTGCACCCATAGCAAACAGCAAAAATGCCCAAATACCCTCGCTTCGTTTTTGAGCGATTTCGGTTTGAGATTCCGTCGTTTGGTGCTTGGGTGCTTGGGTGCTTGGTGGTTGATTACTTGCTTGTTGAGTAGCAACTTGAGTAGCAGCAGTACTTTGGGCGAGAGTGTCGGCTTTTTGCTGCGTTGAGTCCACCGCCAGCATTGATGGAGCTTGCGCTGATGCGCCTTGCGCCACTGCGCCCTCTTTTACGATGACGGTGAGCGGAATCTCGTCGTCTGTGGGCGGCAGACAGCGCTCAGAGTCGCAAGTCATGGAGGTAACGGTGAGCGTAGCGCTATGCTTGCCGGAAGCAAGAGTGGAAGAGGCTTTCACGGGGATTGTGAAGACGACCTCGCCTTGATAATAATCAATGTCAATCTGAAACCCTTGGTCAAATTTTTGCTTGGGTTTGGGTCCTTTTACTTTTCCCGCCAGTGCCAGCACTTTTGCGGGAGCAATGCTGATTTCGGTTGCTTGCGGACCCAAGCCATCTTTGTCTTTGCGGGGTATGAGACCGTAGGTGTACCAGCCTGCATCAATCGTCATGGTGAGTTTAAGCGTTGTTTCTTCGCCCGGCTTGAGTGTAAGCGTTTGTGGGCTGAGAGAGAACTTTGCGTGTTTGCTTATAAGAGCGGTATGCAGAGGTGCAGAGACGAGCGAGAGCGAGCTTTGTACGACAAGCACAAGTACAAAAGCGTACCAAAAAACTTTCTTTTTCATGATGCGAGATATAAAACTGTGATGAAGTAATCTTCGGTGAGCTGTACGTTTGTCGCATCGTTGTTTCTTTCCTTACGAAAAAGATTGTAAGGAAAAAAATACGATAGCGCCGATTTCGTTATCCCTGTTTTATTCTCTAATGGCGGCTTGTAATTGCAGAGAGTGCTATGACGGCTTGTATGACGACGAGGAGTACCAGCAACACGGACGTGACAAGCGCCCAAAATTGCACCGTGTACATGGAGAGCAGCGAACGAAGCGCTTGGATGAGATTTTCTATATCCTGCCCCTCGGTGTCAACAATAAGTTTGAACGAACTGGCAGCATTCACCATGAGGACACCAATAACAGCAAATAGGATACCCCCGGCTACACCAGTAATAATGCCGAATGTACCGGAATTGATGAGAGCAAGAAAACTTTGTAATACTCCCAGCACAATAAACGTAATTCCAACTGTGCGTAGCTTTGATGCTAAGTTGGAAAAGAGAGTGTTATGTTCGGTGCTAAATTCGTAGTGCATGGTATTCCTTGAATGATGTACGAAAAATAATCAATTCAGTAAAATGAATTGTTAAAATGGGAAATTTTTCGCAAAAATCAGACAAGTAAATTCGATGAAGAGTTGAAAGTTGAAGGAAATTCTGGTGCTTGTGCGGGTGATGGAGCAGATTTAGCCTGTTTTTTATGAGTGGCATTACCAATATTGAACTGCCGAATAACTGTTTCAAGATGAATAGCAAGTTTGCTTACATCCTCGACAGCGTGAGCGATTTGGACGATACCGGCAGAAGTCGTTTCGGTAATTTGCTTGATGACTTCTGCGTTGCGCAAGACTTCTTCGCTTGCTTGCGATTGCTCTTCGGTGGCGGCTGCGACTTGCATAATAGCATCGGCAACATCACGCGAGCGCTCAATGATACCCACCACTGTTCCTTGCGCCCGATCGGCAGATTCCTTTCCATGCCGTACTTCGCTGATGCCTTGCTGAATGGTGCGGACTGCCTCTTCGGTGGACTCTTGAATATGCTGAATCATCTCCGAAATCTGCTTCGTGGCTTTAGTGGTGCGCTCGGCAAGTTTGCGTACCTCGTCAGCAACAACCGCAAAGCCTTTGCCTTGCTCGCCGGCGCGAGCAGCTTCGATAGCGGCGTTCAGTGCCAAAAGATTCGTTTGGTCGGCGATGTCGTCAATGACCTGAATAATTTCACCAATTTCTTGGCTTTGTCCGCCCAACTGCCGCACGGTCTTCGCGGATGCTTCGACAATGCTTGCGACGTTTGTAATGTCTCGTGCAGTTGCTGCCAGAACATTGCCACTTTCCTTCGCAAGATTGCCTGCGTCTTGTGCGGAATTAGAGACCATCATCACGAGACGCGAGTTATCATTGATGCTTTGGCTCATTTCTGCGATTGCCGCCACGATAGAGGATATTTCCTCAAACTGCCGACGAGCACCCGTAGAAATCTGACTACTGCTGGCGGCAATCTGTGTACTGGCACTCACGGTCGCACTGACGGCTTCATAGACTTTTTCGACGGTAGTGCGGAGATTGGATGCGGCTTGACTGAAGCCATGAAAGAGTGCGCCAACATCGTCTTGGCGGTCGTGGTGCAGGCGCACAGTGAGGTCTCCATGCGCAAAAAGTTCCATTTCGTGCAGAAGAACTTGCGTATTTTTTGTTAAGTACGAACGCTGCTCTTCGGAATCACGGACGGCTTCATCTACGCGCTTCTGAATGGTTGTTTTTTCTGCACGAAGCTCTCCAACGCCTGCTTTAATGCGGTCTATCATGGCATTAACGGACTCGGCAAGAGAAGCAAATTCATCTTCGCCTTTAATAGCGGATTGCGCGGCAAGGTCGCCTGATTTCACGCGGTTTGTCGTCTGCACGAGGTCTTCGACGGAGTGCTTCATATCGCGCACAATACGATGCACGATAAACATGACAAGCAGCAGAATAAAGAAAACAACAACGATATTGACAATGAGGCGCATCCGAAAGTTTTCAATGCGGGCATAGAGCAGAGCGTCGAGTTCGTTGACAGCGTTAGACCAGAGTTCATCGCTTGTGCGGATGTATGTGTTTGCCAATGGGTCAGTCTCGCCAAGGGTAAGTTGCGTCAGGTCGGTCATCACAAATTTGTCAAGGACAGCGCTATGATAGGCACGTTTAGCGGCAATATGCTCACGAGCAGTGCTGTTAAGTTTGGTTTTGAGATTGCCGAGCGGGTTATTGTCATACGCCGTCGCAAAATCACCCTCTAAGCCCACCGTATGGGCGCTCATTAGCACAAGAAGCACTTTTGCATCCGAGCGGTCATTTGGTGAGGCAAGTCCCGTA
>JANYDO010000198.1 GCA_025363605.1 Candidatus Kapaibacterium sp. | reverse complement strand
AATAATGTTTTTTTCTTTGTAAAATTTCATGAGCCAAGAGACATTTTCAGCCATGCAAGAGTCGCGTGATCGAATTTCAGCAAAAAGGCGAATGGCACGACTGATGAGCCATGCGTTTCTTTTCGCCCAGGTATATTCATTGACAGAAGAAACTTTTATATACTGTTTAGAGAATTGGTCAAAATGACGTACAATACTATCGGCATTGGCAATACGCGCTTGTCTGGTACTATCATCTACATATCCCCACAGATTTTTTGTCGTCATTGCAGAATTTTTCAGAAGCCAATAGTACTGATTTTCATCACGTGAAATTTTTTCTGCATACTGTGGGCTTACTTTATGTAAAAATCTTGTAACAATCCGTGCTGCCGAATCCGTCATTTGTATATCGAAGCCGCATAGACGGACTTTATTGCTATTAGTCTGAGTTTTATTATATGTTCGCAACCATTCGACTAATGCCAACATCTCATAATTTCCTACACTCCACATTCCTAATTGATACACAGCAAGAAGAGCCGACGATGAACCCTCGCCCGAAAGAATATAGCGGTTTACTGCCTCTGTCTCCGGCATTCCTGCTTCTAGCCCAATAAGTTTGAAACCTTTCGACTGTACAAGGAATTTAATAAGCCGATGTTTCATTGTCAAAATTTCATGCGTACCGTGCGTAGCTTCGCCAAGCGCAATAATACGAGAGTCTTGAAAAAGAGATGATAAATTCTTGCTTTCTTTCGTGCTTATTTCATCTTGGGGATTGCAGGATTCAATCGGTATTATTTTCGCATCAAAAGGATTATGCTCTTGAGTGAAAGTACGTATTGGAAAGCAAAGTAAAAGACATACTATGCAAAGCAAACTATCAAACCAATTGTCTATCGTTTGTGCTCGAGTTATCATGAACATTCACATTTTTAGAGTTTGGTAGAACGAGACAAAGCAGACACCGAAGAGTATCTGCTTTGTCAATATATTCATAGAAAATGCTTATATCCTACATGAACTACGAACAATAGACATTAGGGTCAGGGTGAGGGGTTGTTCTACCACCCGGGCAAACACCAAACTGGCAGCTAGGACCCATAATTGATTGAAGGGGAGTATAATTTTCTGTGTCAACAACATCATTATTGCAACCGGCAGTGCAAATGCAGACCGTACAACCAACAATGTATGTATCCTCATTACAATAACAACCTGTCCAATCGGTATTACCATTACAATTACCATCAAAACTGGCTCCGCACATTCCTCCACTGTTGCCTGCCACAGTAGTTGAATCAACCCTCGTTGATGTTACAAAGCTATCAATCTTAATATCTTCAAGACGCAATTTTTTTTTGAATTTTCCATGCAGAAACTCCTGTAAATATAATAAAAAGAAAGGATTTGACACGGCTTCTCGCTAGCAGAGAGACCTCGGCAAATTTACCCCCCCACGCTCGTCATTTCCAAATGAAAAATTGGTCTTCTTATTTTTTTGTGGTTATCATTTCGCGCAGTACTTCCACTCCTTACTTCTTTCGGAAGAGGTAGGAAGCGAGAAACAACAGAATACCCAATCCAATGCACGTACCAAAGATAAGCACACCGTACTCGGTGAGAACAACCCCAAGAAGAATCAAGCCTATTCCAAACAAAGAAAATACATCCTGCTTCCACGAAATTCTTTTGAAGGGAATAGTCGAAAGATGTGGCACATCATTCATGATGAGAAATTTTAAGCGATGCCAGTCGCCAGCCAACACGAGCGCATTCATCAGCAAAAATATTTTGTTGATGGGAGCAATACCCCAGTGTTGGGAAATAGTTACTGTGGTAATCGAGAGGAAAATAGGAAAGGCAATGATTGCACCAAGAGTTGCAAACCGCGAAAGCAGGAGCGCACCGGCTATAACTTGCGAATAGGCAAGTAATCGCCCAACGAGTGCCAGTCCGTGTGGGGCAAGTTTTTCTTCTATCCACGGTGGACCAATAACAGTCGGAAAATCGAAATGTCCAACCATGTAGGCAAATTTAGCAATACCCGACAAGAGAAGCATTACGCCTAGATATATGCTGAACCCACGAAGAGTTTGTTTGAAAGAACGCTTGAATATGATACCCCAAAGACCATACATTACGCAGCAAAGTGCTAAGACGAATAACCCTTTAACAAAATTTATCTGCATGCAATTTATCCAATAAGATTTGGAGAGATAACAATATCACTGGTCATGTAATCTTCAAAAAACTTAATTTCAAGAGAACTTGACCAGTGATAAATATCATCGGTGATTAACAATGAGGTACGCTTGTAGCATTACGGCATTTTAACAAGTTTCTTGTGAACCAATGATTCTACAATCTTCTCTATTACATGCGGTATGGTCTGAGCAAAATTTGCCACCTGTACACCGACTAGAACCCCAACAATCACCATACCAAGTACCACCACGAATAGTATCGGGGTTGTTTACTGTATCGGTTACAAAACTCTCCACCTTAATATCCTCAAGGCGCAATTTTTTCTTTGAATTTTCCATTCGGAAACTCCTGTAAATATAGTAAAAAGAAAGGATTTGACGCGGCTTCTCGCTAGCAGAGAGACCTCGGCAAATTTACCCCCCCTACGCCCGTCATTTCCAAATGAAAAATTCATATTCTTACTTTTTTTCCGCAGCGCCGCCAGCATGAATAAACTGCGCAAAACCCTCGCGCATTCTACTTGGCGTGAACTCGATACAATCGTATTCCGCTACTTGGGCAATGGAGAACGGGTCTTGCTTCAAAATTTCAAGGAGTTTTGTTTTATCATCGCACGTAGCCAATATCACGCCACCAGTGCGCGGCACACGCGCACCGGAAGCAAGAAATATTCCGGCGCGATACTGCTGCTCAAGAAATTCAATGTGCGAAGCAACGAGTTTATCAACCTCTTCTAAAGGCTTGATGTATCGTAGGACGATGACAAACATAGAGATTCAAATGGGTTTGTATGATTCGGTGTAGTATGATTATGCTATGCTATGGCAAATTCCACGGCTGCTTGCGAATGAATTTTTGTTGTGTCAAAGACAGGAACCCTGCTGTCTTCTTGGCTAATAATCATCGGAATTTCCGTGCAGCCGAGAATAATTCCTTCTGCGCCTTCCTGAACTAATTGATTCATAATAGCAATGTACGCTTGCTTGGTTTCTTCCTTGATGATTCCCCGTCCAAGTTCGTCTTTTAGTGTTTGTTGAATAAAATCCCGCGTTTCCTGTTGCTTTGGAATAATCGTTTCTATGCCATCGGTGCGGAGTTTGTCGTGATAAAAATCCATTTCCATCGTGAACTTTGTGCCCATCAAACCCACTTTCTTCAAACCGTGTTTGTGAATTTCCTTTGCCGTTGCAGTGGCGATATGAATCAGTGGCAATTGTACGTGCTCCGCCACACGGTCAGCGACAGCGTGTGCAGTATTTGCACACAAGACGATGGCTTCGGCTCCACTTTTTTTCAAATTATCACAGGCATTAGCAAGGAGTGCGAAGGTTGCATCCCAATTATTCGCCGTGTTGTTTCGTTGGAAATCATCAAAGTTCAGGGAATAGATGATACATTCAGCAAAGGTGTGTCCGCCTAGCGCCGCATTTATCCCTTCGTTGATATATCGGTAATAGTCAATGGTGGACACCCAACTGATACCGCCGACAAGTCCAATTTTTTTCATAGTGCCGTGTGTGAAGAATTGCTGTGGTGAAGGTATAGAGGAAGTGAAAAAGTTCTGTTTCTTAAAAACAACAATTCACAAAACTACATTTTTAATAATAAACCGTCAAATCGCGTTCGATTTTTTACCCTTCCCCAAAAACGCAAAAAACTCCACTTTTTTGGGCGTTTTTACCGCTTATCCATCCTAATGACCGCTTATCCAAAATTTCTCGCTTTTTTTTTGTGCAAAGCCTACTTTTACCCGTGCAATCGTGCATCTGGTTTTTTGGAACTGTCAAAGAATGTTCTTCAATTACCTTAATGTGTACAACTCTGCAATCACGGTAATTTTTTTTCTTTACATCTATTAAAGGATTTTCATTATGAAGTTGGTTCATAATTTCCGGGCAATGTACATAGCCATATTTTTTCTTGTTGGGCTTTCAACTCAACATCTGCAAGCACAATTATCCGTCTCGCCGACTAGCCTGAATATTCCGGCATCCGGCGCATCGGGACAGATAATGATAAACGCCAATGCTGTTTGGATAGCAAGCGCAGATATGTCGTGGATCGCTCTTTCCCCAATACAGGGAATAAACAATGGTTCTACATCATACACTATTGCTGCCAATACCGCAGTAAACGCTCGTACCGGTTCTATTACTATTATCGCCGGTGGCACGACGCAAACAGTAATAGCAGTGTCACAAGCCGGAGTTCCTGCCACAATATTATTCCCTTTCGGGTAAGATTATCGCAAAATAGTGTATCTTGCATATATGAAACATATTCGCTCCAAATTTCTGGC
>JANYDO010000065.1 GCA_025363605.1 Candidatus Kapaibacterium sp. | reverse complement strand
AAAAACTTTGGTTCAATCCCACAAGCCTCTGATAATTTTGCTATTGCCCCTCTTGCCAATGATATTTATGCACTTGCTGCTGATGCCGATGGTACGCTTTGGCTTGGTACATTTGAAGGTTTGGTAAAGTTCTCGCCGCCTTCGGGTGAGTCTCGTATCTTCCGTAAAGAGCTGAGTAATCACAAAGTCCGGGCGCTGTTTTTGAGTAAAGCTAAAGGGCAGCTTTGGATTGGCACGGAAGGCGGATTGAATGTGTTTGATAAAGAACGTCAGACATTTCGTGCTCTTCGGCAGGAAGTACCGAATTTACAAGTCTTTAGCGCTGATAATATCCGCGCACTCTGCGAAGACCGCGCAGGCAAACTCTGGATAGGGACGTATGGCGGCGGACTCTGCGTCTATGACCGCACCACCAATACCTTTACCGCGCACCAGACTGAAGATGCACGAAGCACTTCCATCAGTAATAATTTTATTTTCTCCATCTGCGAAGACCGCACCGGCGTGTTATGGGTAGGCACGTTTGGCAGTGGAGTAAATAAATATGACCCGGCGTTAGCAAAATTTACGACCTATCAGCGCGATCCACGCTCTCCTGCTCCGCTCTCCAACAACTTTGTCTATTCTTTCCTTGAAGACCGCACGGGTACACTCTGGGTAGGAACAAGTAATGGCTTGAACAAAATGGTCAATCGTGCGAGCGGAGCATTTACGTCATACTTTCCCTCCATACGCCCCGACCCAAGTAATCCTATTAACGTGGTTCGCGCACTCCACGAAGACCGTAAGGGAATGTTATGGTTAGCCACCGGCAACGGTCTTCTTCGATTCAATCCGGCACGGAGCAACTTCACGAGATATGAAACGCCAAAAGAGAACCATACGATAACCGATACAAACAGTTTTTCTTACACCATTGTTGCTGACAATGAGGGTATGCTTTGGGTTGGCACAATGGGCGCGGGTTTGTACCGTTTCAATCCCGAAACGGGTAAATTTATTGCCCATTACACTCACGAGCCGAATAACGCACATTCACTCGCACACAACGTCATCTACACGCTCTACAAAGACAGAAACGGAAATATCTGGATAGGCACAAATGGCGGTGTGAGCATTCTCAAACCGTACACGCAAGAATTTATCAGCTACAAGCATGACCCCGTTGCGACAAGCAGTCTCAGCAATAATATTGTTCGGGCGATTCATGAGGACCGAGCCGGTACGATATGGCTTGGCACTGCCGGCGGACTGAATAAATTAGATGCCGAAAAGCAGACCTTTACCGTTCTTCGGGAGAAAGATGGACTGCCGAATAACTTCATTTACGGTATTCTGGAAGATAATTCTGGCAATTTGTGGTTAAGCACCAATAGAGGGCTTTCTCGTTATACAGCCAGTGAGCAAAAAAAAATCTCTTCGGCATTTCACAATTTTGATGCTTCCGACGGACTGCAAAGCAATGAATTTAACACCGGAGCTTACCACAAAGGAGCAAGCGGACGAATGTATTTCGGGGGTATCCACGGCTTCAACGAATTTTTCCCGGACAGCATACGCCATAATGAGTACATGATGCCCGTCATCATTACAGGACTGCGCAAATTGGACATTCCGGTAAATTTGCCGCAGTCCATTTCCATTATGAAAGAAATCGAAATTCCGGCACAGGATAACGTCATTTCCTTTGAGTTTACCGCACTTAATTTTACTCTGCCGGAGAAAAATGTCTATGCCTATAAACTGGAAGGCTTTAACGACAACTGGCAATACTGCGGCACTCGGCGCGAAGCCACTTATACCAATCTCAGCGGCGGCACGTACACCTTTCGCGTGAAAGCTGCCAATAACGATGGTGTATGGAACGAAGATGGTGCCGCACTGCGCGTTATCATCTTGCCGCAGTGGTATTTTCGCTGGTGGGCTATTATGATGTGGGTAGGCATAGCGGGCGCGGGTGCTTTTGGTGTCTATAAATGGCGCGTTCAGGCAATTGAAGAAAGCAATCGTGTGCTGCAAAGAACCGTTGATGACCGTACACAAGAAGTACAGCGCCAAATCACGATTCTGAACGAACTCGCGCAAGAAATTGAGCTGGCGAACACCGAACTTCAAGACCGCAATAGTCAAGTTGAAAATAGGAACGTTCAGTTTGCAGAAATGAATCAGCAACTGAATGAGAAAAATCAGTTGCTCGACCAAACGCTTGAAGAATTGCACTCGCTCAATCAAGAACTGGAATCACGCATTCAAGAGCGTACTATTGAATTGAAGCAAGCAAAAGAAGCGCTGGAAAACTCGCTCGCGCAAGAGCAGGAAATCAACACGCTTCGTGCGCGGCTTATTGCTTCCATTTCGCATGAATTCCGTACTCCTATTACCGTTATTCAGTCTTCCTGCGGCATTTTGCAGCGCTATATAGACAAAATGAGCAATGAACAGCGCCAAAAGCAATTTAGTCATATTGAAGAAAGTTCTAAACGCCTTGTCAGTATTCTGGACGCAGTTATTACCATAAGCACTATTGAAAATCGTCAGCTACGACTTATGCCAGCCGATGTGGTGAAGCGCACAGAAGAGCTTGTACGCGATTTTAATTTCACCCAAGTACAAGAATTTGGCGATGAAGCACATCTTATCACGTTCACATCCGATGTGAATATGTCCGTGATGAACATTGACGAAGAATCGCTGCGGCAGGTGCTTTCCAATCTCCTTTCTAACGCTGTAAAATTCTCTACGCCCCGCACCAACATTGACGTTGTATTCTTACAGAAAGCAGAGACGGTTCTTTGGAGCATCAAAGATCAAGGCATGGGCATTGATGACGAGGATATGCCGCACATTTTCGACCTTTTCTATCGCTCGGAAAAGACAGAATCCAGTACCATCCAAGGCGTGGGGCTTGGTTTATCCATTGTGAACAAACTTGTTGAGATTATGCGCGGCGAGGTATGGTTCGAGACCGAAGTGGGCAAAGGCACGACCTTCTATGTGGAAATTCCTATCTTGCAACGCGGCACGAAATAATACTCACGAAGTAATACTATCGTAAAAAAGCGGATAGCCCACTCAGAATGGACTATCCGCTACAAAGCAAGCGCTAAAACAGAGTACCATCACCAGACTTCACCTCTCTTGAGGCTTCAGTATTTGTAAAATCCGCGTCCGGCTTTCTTACCCAAATACCCTGCAGCAACCATTTTCCGAAGCAGAGGACAAGGGCGGTATTTGCTATCGCCTAAACCATTATGCAGAACTTCCATAATCGCCAAACAGGTGTCTAAGCCGATAAAATCGGCAAGCGTGAGCGGTCCCATCGGATGATTCATACCGAGTTTCATTACTGTGTCAATATCCTCCACCGTAGCGATATTCTCCATCACGCAATAAACCGCCTCGTTTATCATCGGCATCAAAATTCGGTTCGAGATAAAACCCGGATAATCCTGTACGCAGACCGTTGTTTTACTGATTTTTTGAGCAAGTTTTTCGGTGAGCGTGAAGGTTTCATCGGTCGTAGCCAACCCGCGAATAATTTCGCACAGCTTCATCATCGGTACGGGATTGAAGAAGTGCATCCCGATAACATTACCCGCCCGTTTCGTGTATGCTCCAATTTCGGTAATGGAAATGGACGATGTATTTGTGGCAACAATCGTATGCGCTGGGCAGTTTTCGTCCATTGTACGGAAGATTGCGCTTTTGAGTTGCTGATTCTCAGTGGCTGCTTCGATGACAAAATCTGCCGTTTTGCAAATTTCGCTTAGATTCGTTGACGTTTTCAGATTTGATAGCGTTGTGGCTTTCTCCTCAGCGCTCAGAATACCTTTTTTCACCTGACGGTCAAGATTGCCGCCAATGGTTTGCAGCGCACGGTCAAGAAATTCCTGCTTCACATCCACCATCGTTGTCGAATAGCCATTTTGCGCGAAGGTATGCGCTATGCCGTTGCCCATTGTGCCTGCACCGACAACAACTACATTTTTAATATCATCGAGAGTCATACGGAACATTGTGAAAATGATGAAAAAATTGGGATAACATATTCAAACTTATTCGGAAAAGGGCATCTACTCACACACCGCTTGCAGAAGCCGTTCCGGTGTAATTGCCACAATTCCCGGCTCTTCGCAGACTGCACCAGCAGCATAGTTTGCCAGCGCCGAAGCCTCGACAATACTTGCCCCCGCAGCCACCATCGCGGCGAGAGTTGCAATAGTCGTATCACCCGCGCCCGATACATCCGACACGTGCCGTGCTTTCGTGTCAACGCTGGAAACAGCACCGCTTTTCTCAAAAAGCATCATCCCTCGTGCGCCAAGCGTAATGAGAACATTTTCGCACTGCAAGCGTTCAAGGAGTGTTTGCCCTGCTTTCTGAACATCTGCATCGCTTGTGAGTGGGAAGCCAAGTGCATCTTGCGTTTCTTTCTTATTCGGCTTGAAAAGCGTCACAAAGCGGTATTCAAAGAAATTAGCCAGCTTCGGGTCAACAAACACGGGAATTGCACGTTCACGGGCAAAGGCGATGACCTTATGCAGCAAAAACGGCGTGATAACGCCCTTGTTGTAATCTTCCAAGATAATGCCGGACAGTTTTTCACCCGCAATATCCAGAGCGCCCAGAAGCCGCTCTGCTACGCCATTCTCGACGGGCGTTTTCACTTCTCTATCAAGCCGCGTGATGTGCTGGTTATTGCCCAGAACGCGCGTTTTGACGGTTGTGGGACGGGCTGTGTCGGCAATAATGCCACTCGTATTCATGCCGGAGGCACGGAGTAAGTCCAGCACCGTATTTCCAGAAGAATCTTCACCAATAAGCCCCAACATAAATGGCTCCGCGCCAAGCGCTTGCAGATTAGCCGCCACATTCGATGCACCGCCCAAGTGTGCCGATTCCCGTTCAATATCCACTACCGGAACGGGTGCTTCCGGCGAAATGCGCTGCACCGAGCCCCAGAAATAGCGGTCAAGCATAATGTCGCCAATAACGGCGATGCGCTTTCCGGCGGCATTGGAAAGTAGTTCTGTGGTGCGGTGTTCTGAGAAAGTGTGCATAAACAAAAAATGTGCACTAAAACAATGAGTGCGTCAAGAAACTGTCGAAATACGACGCGCAAATTACGTCGGAAAAGTGGTTTGGGAAAGATATTGAAAAAAAATTCTCCAAATTTCCTGCGGGAATAATTTGCCAACGAAAATTTCTTGTTCTATCCCGTGAAGATACTTTGAACTAAACGTTTTCTTGTGTATTTTCTGACCTTCAGAGATGTAATGCTTAGGGAAGCAGCACGTCCAGTAAATTCGCTTTCAACCACCTTTTTCATTCATTCGTGCAGCCTTATCTCCGCGGGTAATGATGCACATTTGTAAGGAGTGATATATGACCTTTTCGTTCCCACATCGCTTTGGTCGGCATTATTTGCAGATAGCCGCCATAGCTCTCTTCGCCCTTCTTTTTTCCGCTTCTGCCTTTGCGCAAAAAGCAACCGTGAGCGGAAAAATTACCGATAAAAAAAGTAAAGATGCTCTTGCTGCTCGCATCAGCGTACCGTCCGCTAAGACCGGTGCTGTTGCAAAAGCAGACGGTACCTATTCGCTGTCGCTGCCTGCCGGAACGCATCAGATTATCGTTACGTTCCCGCTCTACAAGACCTTAAAAAAGAATGTTACCGTCAGCGCGGGCGACAACCAAACGCTTGACATCGCAATGGATGAAGATTTGGTGGGCTTGAGCGAGATTGTCGTCGTTGGTACTCGCCGCTCGGAGCGTACTGTTACAGAATCTCCCGTACCTATTGATGTTATTCAGGCATCGGAGATGCGCCAAACCGGTGTTACCGAGACGAACCAGTTGCTCCAGCTTAGTGTGCCTTCCTTCAACTTTCCGCGCCCTTCTATTGCGGACGGTTCCGACCACATTCGCCCTGCTACGATGCGCGGCTTAGGTCCCGACCAAGTCCTTGTTCTGGTCAATGGCAAACGCCGCCATACTTCTTCCCTTGTGAACGTCAACGGTACGACTGGTCGTGGTTCTGCTGGTGTAGATTTGAATGCGATTCCGGCGAATGCTATTGAGCGCATTGAGGTTTTGCGCGATGGCGCGGCTGCACAGTACGGCTCGGATGCTATTGCCGGAGTCATCAATATCATCTTGCGCAATGATAATCGTCTCACCGGAGCAGTAACAGTAGGACAAAACATGACTGGTTTCAACGGCGGTACTGTGGACGGGCGCGTGATAGATGTGGCGCTCGACTACGGTCTTGCCCTGCCAAACGCAGGTTTTGTCCATCTTTCAGGAATGTTCCGCGACAGAGGCTTCTCCAATCGCTCCGGTGGCGATCCACGTGCGCAATACACAGATCCCCAGCTTGCTGCAGACCCCACACGACGCAATCCCGACACGGCAAATTCCGCTACATGGCCCCGCAAGTTCCGTTTGGGAGATGCCGCTGCCCAAGACGGCGGTATTTTTTTGAATGCCAGTCTGCCAATTAGCGAACAGGTCAATCTTTATGCCTTTGGTGGCTATACCTACCGCAATGGTGAATCAGCCGCAAACTTCCGCCCACCGAATAACGCCAATAACCTTCCTGCCGTCTATCCCGAAGGCTTTTTACCGCTTATCGGCAGTACAATTAACGATATTTCTTTTGCAATCGGCTCCAAAGGCGACCTTGGCGGCTGGACGTATGACCTCAGCAATACCTACGGACAAAACAGATTCAACTTTGCCGTCCGCAATACGCTCAATGCCTCGCTTGGTAATACCAGCCCGACGAATTTCGATGCCGGAACGCTCTTTTATCGCCAAAATTCTGTGAATCTTGATTTTGCTAAAGGGTTCGATATCGGCTTGTCTGCACCATTGAGCGTTGCTTTTGGTGGTGAATTTCGCCTTGAATCATATCGTATCACCTCCGGACAGCCTGAATCGTGGTGGAGTCAGCCGAATAATATCGGTGCTCAAGGTATGTTCCCCAATCGGCAACCCAACATTGTTCCGAATGCGGCGAACAATAACAATATTCCCGCAGGCGGCGCACAAGGCTTTCCCGGCTTCCAGCCCAAAGACCAAGACAATACGAATAATGCTGACCGCAATAACATTGCTGTCTATCTTGACGTAGAAACAAAACCTGCCGAAGCCCTCACGGTAAGCGGCGCGGTGCGTTTTGAAAATTATAGTGATTTCGGCTCGGCTCTGACAGGCAAAATAGCACTGCTTTTGCAACCTATCAAAGAATTTGGGCTTCGTGCATCCGGCAGTACAGGTTTCCGTGCTCCATCGTTGCAGCAAAATTATTTCTCCGCAACGGCAACCAATCTTATTGGTGGTCAACTTGTGGAAGTTGCCACGTTCCCCGTATCGAATCCTGCTGCGGTTGCTTTGGGTGCATTACCACTCAAGCCAGAAAACTCTGTGCATTTTTCGGGCGGTATCACCTTAGAGCCTCTTGAAAACTTGGTTTTGACGGCTGATTACTACAACATCCAAATCCGCGACCGTATTTTGCTCACAGGTAATTTTACCGATCCTGCAGTACGAACACTTCTGGTGAGCAAAGGTATTAACGGTGTTTCGGGTGGGCGCTATTTCACCAATGCTGCTGATACACGCACAACCGGCTTGGACATTACGGCGCGGTACGCAATCAATCTTGAGTCTGCCGGCAAACTTCGCCTTACATTTGGCATGAACTTTACCCGCAACGAAATTCTCAATGACCCTGCCTCAAAAACTCCGGAAGCCTTGAAGAATTTCAGTGGAACGCTTTTTGACCGCGTAGAGCGCACTCGTCTTGAATTTGGTCAGCCAAGCGGCAATGCAAATTTGGCAATTAACTACGACCTCAAATCACTCAATAATTTCGCAGTTATGCTGCGCTTTGCACGCTTTGGAGAGATGCGCACAGCAGACGTAAACCTTGCGAATGACACGGGTGCAGTAGCAACGCGCCGTCCGGCAGTACCAGTTTTTGACCAGACATACTCTGCAAAAATCCTGACTGATCTTGATATTTCGGTGGATCTTGTTTCGGGCGTACGCCTTGCTGTTGGTGCAAACAACCTGTTCGATGTTTATCCTGACCCATTGATTGTCCAATGGCAGGTCCGCAATCCGCTCGTACCGGTTCTTCCGAATGGCACTATCAATTATGTCGCACGAACTTCCACAGCAGGCTCAGTGATTCCCTATTCAGGGCAAACGCCCTTCGGCTTCAACGGGCGCTATGTCTATGCGCGAGTAGCGGTCAATTTCTAAATCTCGCTCAGAACGTAACAAACAGGCTTCACACTACATAACACATGATGTGAAGCCTGTTTTATTTTTCTCCCGAGGATAAAAATAAAAAAAATTGGCAGTGTCAAAAAGAAGTAGTATTTTGGCGTTCTGCACTCAAAAAACTATCGTATCACTTAACGTATTGAAAAACCGTCATGGCTAAAACACAAACCTTTGGCGATAAGTCCAAAAAAGCCAAAGACACGACAATTCACGTGAAAGTCGTGAAGGGCTTCCGTTCTGAAAAAGGAACAATCAAATATGTTACGCGCTTTGTAAAAGTAGCGGACGTGGGACAAGTAGATAAAATTGATATTTCTAAGTAATCCAAACCGACGGAAAAACGACCATGAAAAAAGGCATTCACCCCAATTATCGTATCGTTGATATTGTCATGACCGACGGCTCAACGTTCCAAACACGCTCTTGCTTCAAAAGTGAGCGTATGGTGCTGGAGATTGACTCCAAATCCCACCCGTTCTATACCGGCAAGCAAGTTCTTGTTGATACAGCCGGACGTGTTGACCGCTTTAAGAAGCGTTTTGAGAAAACTCAAAAACTCAAAGAAACCGCGCAGCAAGACGCGACCGCATAATAAGAAATATTTTTCCCAATCCTTATACCAGACCCCATGCGCAGCAATCAGCAGCAAAACAACAATTCGAGCGCGGTATATGTCGGAGCGCGCACCAAGCGCCAAGAGCCGCAACAAAAGCGTAAGCGCCGCAATCCGCTTAAAGACTCACGCTACGTTGACTATCTCGACGTAAAATTTCTTGACCGTTTTATTAACGACCAAGGCAAGATTCTTCCCCGTCGTATCACGGGCGCAAATGCTCACCAACAGCGCCTTTTGGCTCATGCTATCAAGCACGCACGCCACCTTGCGCTCATTACCTTCGTCGAACAAGACGTTGCGTAATTGAAAAGCAACCAAGACGTTTACAAAAACGCCGCGTTCAGCACATTCTGAACGCGGCGTTTTTTTTGTACGTATGGGCGATTGCTCGAACAATTATCCACGCGATTGTTGAACTCGTTGCCGAAACTCATTCCATCCCAAAGCATTCAGAATACGACCACTGCTTATGCCAGCCCGCCGTGCCACCTGAACACCGTAGCGCATCAATTCCAAATCGTCGCAATTATGCGCATCGGTGTTGATGGAAAGCATAATGCCCATTGCGTCTGCTTTAGCGGCATTCTCCGCTGAAAAGTCCAGTCGGTACGGATTTGCATTGATTTCGATAATTTTGCCGTGCTTTTGTGCCGTTTCCAGAAGTGCATCAATATCAAACGTATAGCCTTTTCGCTTCAGTAATAGCCGTCCTGTCGGATGCCCCAAAATCGTCGTTGCCGGATGCTCCAATGCCCTGATAAGCCTCAACGTCATTGCTTCGGGGGTCATTGTAAAAGAAGAATGTACCGACGCGACAACAATATCGAAGGTTTCCAGCACCGCATCAGAATAGTCAAGAGAACCATCCGTCAAAATATCCGATTCAATCCCTTTGAGAATGTGGATGCCCAAACCTTCTGCGTTCAGCACATCAATTTCCTCGTGCTGACGTTTCACTCGCTCTTCGCTGAGACCATTGGCATAGACGGCAGTTTTGCTGTGGTCGCAAAATGCGATATACTCGTAGCCAAGCGCTCGTGCGCGTTCTGCCATTTGCCGCACCGAATGCTTGCCATCGCTCCATGTTGTGTGCATATGCAGCGTGCCGCGCAAGTGACGCATTTCGACCAGTGTGGAAAGTCTCTGGTGGAAAGCCTTATCGGTTAAAACTTCAGGATTGATGCGGAGTTCCGGCGGGATGAATGGCAGTCCTGTTTGTTC